>DATMPC010000108.1 GCA_035567895.1 Terriglobales bacterium
CAATTTGAATGGCAGACGATATAGCGAAGCTGAGTGGCGTGAATATTTCCGACAGGATGACGTGGTGCTTTTGACAGCCTCATACCGGGATAAGTTCGGACCCTTGGGTGAGATCTGCGCACTGCTGGGACGTAAGCTCAGCAACCGTCGCTTTATTGTCGACTCGTGGGTTATGAGTTGTCGGGCGTTGTCGCGACGAATTGAATACGGATGTCTTTCATACATCTTCAAGCACTTCGAGCCGACCAGCATCCTGCTGAATTGGACGAAGACCTCTCGGAATGGGCCTTTGTGCGAGTTTCTTGGCGCTTTCGGAACGCTGCGCCGACCATTCTGCTTGTCTCGCGAAAGGTTCGAGGCAATTTGTCCTCCGTTATTCCATTTAGTGGAGGCAAGCGTAGATGAATGATATCGAGGGACGCTTGCTTCGATGTTTCGCGGCGGCTTTTCCAGAGGTGGCGGAAAATGAGCTAACCATTCTGGCGCCGGAGAGCACTGAACAATGGGATTCGGAGGCGATGGCGGTTCTTCTGGCACTGATCCAGGAAGAGTTCGGTTTTGAAATCGATGCGCCCGAAGAACTCGAACATTTGCAATCATTCTCCGGCATCTACGGTTACGTATGCAGCAGGTTAGCCTGCGGGGAGGCTCAATAACCATGGACTGTCAGCATAGCTTGGAAAACCTGCGAATCTGCGAAACATCGCGCTCGCGACAAAACTAAGATGCTGCAACGTAGAGGGGGAAGCTTTACTCCACACAATTCTCTCGCGATTTTTGTGATCATGGTTCTGGCGACGTCGGGATGCTTCGGAGGAACGCCGGTTCAAACGCAGGTGGTTACCAGGCAAGCTGAGTCGGTAGATTCGGGACCATACAAGATCGGCCGCGACGATGTCCTCGATGTTTTCGTGTGGAAGGACAAACAACTCAGTGGCCGGATCACCGTGGACAGCGACGGCACTGTCACACTGCCGCTCATTGGCCAGGTGAAAGCGGCGGGCCTGACTACGAAGGAGTTGCAAACCGATTTGACCGCTCGCTATGCCCGTTTCGTCCATGACCCGAAGGTAACCGTCCAGGTATTCGATCCGGCGAGCCGGGTGTTCTACGTGCTGGGCGAAGTCTCCAAACCTGGGATGTACAAGCTCATGTCTGGCGAGACGCTCTCACAGGCGCTGGCTGCGGCCGGCGGTCCGACTGAGTACGCGAACCTGCGAAGGATCAAGATCGTCCGTCGCAAGGACGACGCGCAGACCGAAATGACAGTCAATTACAGTGGAGTTCGGAGTGGCGACCTGAGAGCCGATGTCGCACTAGAGCGCGGAGATACGATCACGGTGCCGTGATGGAAGTTCGTCGAGTCGTCATCTGTTGGGCGCTCGCGGTGATGATGTTCGCTTCGGTTTGCTCAGCCTTGGGCGCCGAGATTTCGCTATGGCCGATGGCTGAGTTGGACGAGATCTACGACGACAACGTGAACTTAACTCCTACAAACCGCAAGGGCGATTTCGTGACTGCCGAGACCTTCGGCGCTACCCTCGAAGCTAACACGACCGCGCGCGACGTCTTTCTCACCTACCAGACCAAGTTGCTGGAGTACGCGTCCTATGGAAATCATGACAGCTTCGGGACCAGCCATTTCGCGAATTTGAAAGACTACGAGAAATTGTCGCCTGCTACCACTCTCTCAATTTCGGACGACCTGTTGGTCGGAAACGCTGCGAGCAATGGCATCCTGGTCAATGGCGCCGCGCCGATCGGCACACAGTTGATGCGGTCGCTTTTCTATCAATCCTCGACCTTGAGCAACAGCCTGGCGATCGATTTGTTCTCGAATTACAACAACTCGTTCAGGTGGACAGCGAATGTCCATCAAAATTTCTTCAGCACCTTGTCTGGGTCTTCTTCGAACAGCAACAGCAGCGGAAATTTCTACAACCAGGGTGGAGCGTTGGCGGGTGAATGGGACCTTCCAGAGAGTTTTGGCGCCGGATTTGGCTACCAATTCGAGGATTTTCGCACGAGTGCTGGCGACCTACCCTCGGCCGATACTAATTGGCCGCAGCTCAGGATGAGATGGGGTGGCGACATGCCACTTTCGTTCCATGCCCAGGTAGGACCGGTCATTACTTACAGCTCATCGGGTTCATTTCTCACAACCAATAACTCGGGTACTCCTGCCACAACTGGCGTGCCTGCTCAAACCAAGGTTGACGTCGGCTACCTCGTGAGCGGCGATTATCGTGGCAGGAGGCTGACGGTGACCGCGTCCGCCGCGCAACAGCCCGGGTTCGGCGCTGGTTTCGCATTCGCGAGCAATGTACAGAGCTATAGTGGGCTGGTCAGTTACAATCTCAGCCGGCGGGCGACGATCTTTGCCAATATTGGTTATTACACGCAAAGCAATTCGGGTGTATCCGAGGATGGTCTCACCTATACAGCCGGTATGACCTACCGGCTCAACCACTATCTTATTCTCAGCGCGAACTACCTCGGCTTTCAGACCAAGGCGAGTGGTCCGGCCGTGTTGGGGACTTTCGTCACCGCGCCGGGAGCGCGAACCACGATCAACTTATTTCAAGTAGGAGTCACTTTTGCTCCACCACCGCTAAAGTGGAGACCCTACTCAAGTAGAGAAGCCAAGTGAACGATGCGAAACCAATCAGTGTCGCGCCCTACCTCGACGTAGTTTACCGACATCGGCTGATTGCCGTCTGCGTCCTTGCGCTAGGATTGGGCACTACGCTGTGTCTCATGGTGATGCTGCCCGACATGTACCGATCGACAGCGGTCCTTGTGGTCGAGCCGGCACAAATATCGTCCGACTACATTGAGGTGGGCAATTCTCCTGCCCGCGCGCAAAACGCTAGTGTGGCGGATGAACTTGAGGCGCTCGCGCACCAGGCATTCAGCCAGACGCGGCTTGAAGAACTAATTCGAAAACTCGGGCTCTACCACGCCCGTCCCCATCAGCCACTCGAAGGCAAGGTCGAGTACATGCGGCGCCATATCGACCTTGTGGTTCCACAGGACGCGATACTGTACGAGGCCGCCCCCCCGCGGAAGGATTCACCGGATGTACTCAAGATTTCGTTTGAATATTCGGATCGAAGCATTGCGCAGCAGGTGACTGAGCAACTGGCCAACGACTACATTGACGAGGGTTACCGGCAGCGGATCCAGCGTGCCGAGGACGCCACGAGTTTTCTCAGTGCTCAGGTGGCCCGCGCCAGCGTCGCGGTAATAGCCAAGAGCAAGCAGGTTCAGGAGCTTCAACGTCGCTATCAAGGCAGCTTGCCGGAAGAACTCGAGCCGAACCTGGCGGAATTGGGACGTCTCCAAAATCAGCTGAGTATTATCAACCAACAACTTACTGCAGAACGTCTTACGCCGATGGCCGGCGGCCAGCCAGTGGCGTTAACTCCCGAGCAGGAACTTCCCAGATTGGAGCTTCAGCTCGCGGCGCTTCGCGCCGAATATAGCGACGAATACCCCGACGTCAGCCAGCTAAAGCAGCAAATCGCAGATCTCAAGCAGCAGATCCGTCAGAAGACGCCGTCAGCTTCTGGCCCTGAGCGAGTTGGCTACGCTGGATCGGCTTTGGCCAGCCTGGAGCGACAAGCCGAAATGATCTCCGCGCAGATAGCGTCACTCAACCAACGGGTCGCTGCTACCTCAGTTCACGGCCAGGAACTCGACGCGCTCAAGCGAGATTATGATGCCTTAGATACCGAATACCACGGCCTGCTGAAAAAACAACTAAGCGCCCAGCTCCGTGAGACCTTGGAGAAGCGCCATAAGGACGAGCGTCTGCGCCTGCTGGAAGGAGCAGATCTGCCCAAGAAACCGATCTGGCCTAACCGAATCGCGATAGGGGTTTTCGGGGTCGTCTTCAGCTTCATAGGCGCACTTGGCTTGCCTTTTGGCCTATACTTCACCGACACATCCTTTAAGGAACCAGCAGAGCTTCAGAGCGAATACGGACTCTCGGTGGTCGCGACGATTCCAGCAATCAAGTTACCTGCCGACCGCCGCGCTACGTTGATTCGCGCTGCTTTCGTATCATGGGCCGGGATGTTGTTAATTGCGGCGGCAATCTGGACCTTCGGAAATATGGTGTTATAAAACGGTGGCGGTCTACGAAGCATACTATCACTGCCGGCGGGAACCCTTCAGCCTGAGCCCTGACCCGAGTTTTCTTTACGCGGCGGAGCCTCATCGCGAAGCGCTCGCTCAGCTTCGTTACCTGGTGCAGGAGCGCAAAGGATTTGCCGTTGTTACGGGCGAAGTCGGAACCGGCAAGACAATGCTGCTCAGGAGCCTGATCGAATCTGTCGGGCCCAAGGTCCAGACCGGCTATGTCTTCAATCCGCCACGCACGATTGCCGCGCTCTATGATTCAATCGGTTACGAGCTCGGAATCACGCTGAACGGCGAAGCGAATCCAGCGGCAATACTTAACCGTCATCTTCTATCTGCATACGAAAACGGCGGAACGGTCGTGATGATTTTTGACGAGGCCCAGTCTCTATCGATTCAATTGCTGGAAGAGATTCGGTTGCTCACTAATATCGAGACCTCCAGCACCAAACTTGCTCAGGTTGTTCTGGCGGGGCAGCCTGAATTCGATGCAATGGTCGATTCGGCGGAGCTACGTGCATTGCGTCAGCGGCTGGTCTTCCGCTACTCGCTGGCAGCGCTTAGTACCGTCGACACCGAGCGATACATCGCCGCGAGGCTCGGCTTCGCAGGTGCCCACCGCTCGCCGTTCACGCTCAAGGCTTGTAATGCAATTCATCGCTACTCCGGCGGGGTTCCGCGTCTTGTCAATGTTATCTGCGACAATGCAATGCTAGCTGGCTATGCTACTGATACCCTGACAATCGACGAAGAACAGATCGCCGAGGTGGCCGCCGATCTCAGGTTAATCAGCGCACCGCATGGAGCATACCACGCAGATCGAGCGCCATATCGAGCGAGCGTCAGTGACATCGCGGATCCACGCGCGCCGCGCCGTCTACTGATCTACGCGTTCGTCCTTGCCTGCGTAACCATAGCGCTGGCGATCGGCGCGATTGCTTTTGGGACCAGAATGATTGCTGACGCTTCGAGTTCCCCGACCCAGATACACGATGTGTCCGAACACAGCGCCCACTCGTTTGGGGAGAACGCCAATAGCGTGATTCAACCCGAGAGTTATTCTACTTCTTCAAGGTAGAGACCGAGGATCTTATGAGCCGAGTTTACGAGGCATTGAAAAAGGCCGAAAGCCAGCGGGCCCGTGCGGAGATCCGCATCGCGGACACTGCTTCGATTGCTGAAGCTCCTGCTATCCCTTCGGCTAATGGAACGACCGTATCTCACCGAAACCCTTTACGCGCCGATTTACTCAGAACTGATGACGCGCAACCGAGACACGAGCAGTTTGCGCTTCTGGAGCCAGCAGTGGCTCCGTCAAGAGATCAGCGTGGCCCGATGCTCGTCGTTGGCCAACCGGAATACGAGGCGACTGCTGAACACTTCCATGTGTTTGGCCGAAGGCTGCAAGACTGGGCCAATAAGCATGACAAAAGGGTCTTCACGATCACTAGCGCGCTGAGCAACGAAGGCAAAAGTTTCGTTTCCCTCAATCTTGCGGCAAGTCTTGCCAGACTCGGCGGCCGGGTTATTTTGGTCGATGCCGATCTACGCGCTTCTTCGCTCCACCACTCGTTCAATCTCGTGGCCATGAAGGGCCTTATCGACTATCTCAACGGCACCGCCGATTTGAGTCTCTGTCTCCACGAGACTCCGATTCCGGGACTGTGGCTGGTTCCCGCCGGTGGTGCGATCAAGGCCCCCGCCGAGGCGGTGGGCAGTCAACGCATGCGCGACTTTCTGAGCGAGGTTCGCGCGATGGTGCCGGCACCCTACGTGATTATCGACACGCCGGCGACCGCCGCGGTGCCGGAACCGCAGATCCTGGCACGACTATCAGATGCGTTGGTGATCGTGGTTGCCGCTAATAGGACGCCACGCGAGCATGTCAAGCAGGCCATCGAGAACGCCGCGGGTTGTACCATTTTTGGTATCGCACTCAATCGCTTCGAGCCTCCTCATTCGACCATTGCTCATTATCCCGACAAGTATCTGTAGTCTGTCCTCGCAAGCACCTGTCTTGCTAGGCGTCTAGTCCTGTTCGCTTTAAACGGTTTAGGCAGCACCGAGCAATTTGAACGTCGCGTGACGCTCGCGATCAGATCCGATGACCCTCTACTACTTGTTGCTCGTGTTCACTCGGTTCCATTCGGACCCGCGAGTCGGCATGTCGTTATTTCACGCGGGTTTTGTGGAAGTCACGCCCATCAAAGTTTTGGGGTTGTTCACGGTCCTTGCCGCATTGATGGCCCAACGGCCCGCGGATGCGGCGCCTCGTCTGAAGAACTCGCTGGGCATGGTCTTCTCTGCATTTGTGATCTTCCAGATTCTTGAACTGCTCGTCTTCAGGCCACCAACACCTTCGAATTCAATCTCGTCGCTCGTATCACTGAGTCTGCTCCTGCTTGCGACGCGCACTCTTGTAAACACCGAAGACCGAATGCGTAAAGCTGTGCGGATAATGATCCTGGCCTACGCGTTCGGCAGTCTATGGCTATATAAGCAACATTTTGTTCAACACATCGCGCGCGTTGAAGGACTGGAACAGGATGCGAATTACGAGGCGCTTATGCTGGTTACCGCCATTCCGTTGGCAGTCTGGATGGCGCTGTATGAAACCGGGTCCTGGTGGAGACGCATCGGGCTGGTCTGCGCGGGACTGATGGCTGGAGGAGTCCTGCTCACTCAATCACGGGCAGGCCTGATAGCGGCTGTAGTGACGGGTGTCGCAGCAGTCGCTGTCTCAAAGCGAAAGATGCTTACCTCTGCCCTGCTCGTCATGACGTTGGCGCTCGGACTTGTTGTTGCTCCCGCTGGAATGACTGATCGATTTCAGAGTATCAAGTTCGAAGGCGCCGCGAGCAATGGCGACGAAGACTCGAGTCGTACTCACTTGGAATTGTGGGAGGCGGGTCTTGCGATGATAGCGTCCAATCCCTTAACAGGGGTGGGACTGGAGCAATTCAAGGAGGTCGCGCCTTACTACAATCGCGAATTGCTTCAAGTCGCCCAACGCCGTTACATCGCTCATAACACCTATATTCAGATCGCTGCCGAAACTGGTCTTCCGGTACTTGTTTTGTTCCTGGCTCTTTCACTAACAGCCATCATGCGATGCCGAGAAGTGGTGGTGCGGGGCACGAATCCGTCGCTGGCGCGCATGGCCTCGGCGATACAGCTCGGGCTTATTGGATATAGCATTGCGGCCGCATCTGTCACAGCCGA
>DATMPC010000109.1 GCA_035567895.1 Terriglobales bacterium
CGCCCGCGAAGTACAACTGAATCGCTTTGCCGCCGCTGGTGAACGCATCTACTCGAATGCACAGATGGGACCGCGCCAAATTCGTACGTACTGTGAACTCTCGAGCGACTGCGAACGCCTGCTGGAACGCGCCATGCAGCAGCAAGGTCTCAGCGCCCGCGCACACGACAGGATTTTGAAGGTGGCCCGAACGATAGCCGATCTGGATGGAACGGCCGATATCCAGTCGAAACACATCGCCGAAGCCATTCAGTACCGAACTTTGGATCGGAGTTATTGGGCATAATCATGTCCTGCAACTCGATTGGATGTAAACCGTAGTGAGCAGTTCTCGTTAAGCATTCCGAGAATGGGTCAAAGCCAATCCATCCCGCTTACACGCGATTCCGGAACACCTGTTCCTCCTCGTAGTGAGCAGTCCGCAAGCTACGAAGTAGAGCTGAGTAAGCTTGCGGTTCGACTGATGTTTGCTGTAAATGCCAGCGGAGTCGCCATTGCGATCCAGTCTCCCGCCGATCCCGCGACCATGGTATGCGTTGCGCGTTGCGGAGATACGGCGCCGCCTCTCGGGGCGCTGCTCGATATCAATTCCGGAATCTCGGGAAAAGCGGTTCGGGAGAACCGTACATTGCATAGCGATGACACTGCTACAGATCCGCGTGTGGATAAAGAAGCCTGCGAGCGATTAGGCATCCGTTCAGTAGCCGCTGTGCCGATCTCCAGCGAGTCTCGCTGCGTCGGCATCCTGGAAGTCTTTTCGAACCGACCGGGCGCGTTCGATGCGGCGACCTTGACCCGGATAGAGGCCGAAGCTCTTCGCTCGTTCGCCTTAGTCGAGGAGCGGCCTTCGGAGACGAAACTACGGGATCCCCAGAATTGGAAACTGAAATCCCCAGGCTTTGAATTGGATCAGGCTGGCCGGCTCTCCGCACTTCAGACTCCATCTACCGAGATCGCGACCAATCACGCCGATCTCCGCTCAAGGATATTGTCGCTGCTGGATTTCCCAAGTGTCTCAAGAGTTCTAAAGCGCCTCTCGCGATGGATTGCGCTAGCATCAGTAGCTACCTCGCTTGCGTTCTCCGCTCCCCGTTTGCTTCACCGCAGGAATGTGACTTCGACCAGTGGCGACACTGCGGCGATTACTGAAAAACACTCGAGCGCGCCTGCTTCGGCCGGCAGTCTCGAATCGACGACAGCGCTGGTAAGTGATGCCGCTCCGAAAGTACGCGTGTTGATGGCCAAGGCCCTCAGCGGAGATACAGTTGCACAGGTCTCACTCGCAGATCATTACGCGGCAGGCGACGGAGTAACGAGAGACCGTGTGAAAGCTGCGGTATGGGCGGTGATTGCGCGCGAAAATGGAAACCAAAAGACCGATAAATCTGCCGCAGGGATACCACGCAAACTGCAACCCTACGAAGTCGGGCAAGTCCAATTTAATCTCGGGACGATGTTGAGAGACGGAATTGGCACACCGCGCAACCTCGTCAACGCGTACGGCTGGTTTTTACTTTCCGAAAAGACAGGCGACGTACGCGCAAGCGCTGCCTTGCTGAATCTGCAACAAGTGATGTCAGCCAGCGAGATCGCAGAGGCTCAACGCCGGGCCCCGCAGCTGGTTAGTCACCCCAGGAAGTAAATCTCAACCAATCGAAGGATCGACCGCGCTCGAGCGGGTCGCGTGTGTCAGTACCGGCGGCGGCAGCCGCTACACGTATGTCCCCTCTCAGGCATTAAGCGCACAGGTAACGTTGACCCGGCGGCTACTGCCGCCGGTACTGATCTTCTCGTCCCGTTAAGGGCCCGTCACCACCGGCAACTCAACAAAACTAGCTTGTCCCAATGTGTGATACAGCTGCTGAGTGGTCTTGCGATAATCCCCCGGCTTTGCCCAAAAGATGTTCGGAACAAACGTCTGCGGATTGCGGTCGTAGAGCGGGAACCAGCTTGATTGCACCTGCACCATGATCCGGTGACCGGGCAGAAAGACATGGTGGGCCGTCGGCAGCGAAAATTTGTACAGCAGAGGCTTGTCGGGAGTGATGGCCTTCGGATTCTCCAGACTCTCGCGATAGCGGCCGCGGAAAATGTCAGCGGAAACCATCAACTGATAGCCCCCCATCGCGGGCTGCTCGGCGACTTCGTCGGGATAGACGTCGATCACCTTCACTACCCAATCTGAATCGGTGCCGCTGGTGGACGCCACCAGGTTCACTACAGGCTGCCCACTGATCTTCACTGGATCTTTCAGCACGTCGGTCACGAAGGACACGACGTCTTGCCGCCCCGACGGCTCGCGTTGATCGTCGACTAGCCACTGCGACCATGTCGACCCGGGAAAGTACACAGGAACATTCGGTCTTGAGCGATAGGGCACCGGCTTCGCCGGATCGGAAATGTATTCTTCAAACGCGGCATCGCCAGCCTTAGGCGCACTGAGACTCAGTTTACGATCGGCGTTGAAATAGATTGGCTTGCCCTCGACTTTGCAGCCGCTCTCGCAGCCTGCAGGCCACGCAGGCAGACGCCTCCACGCATTCGTTCCCGTTTCGAAGGCTGAAACCGTGGGAACATCTGCCTTCGGCGCATCGTCCTTCAGATAGTGCGCGAGGAATGGGCCAAGTATCCGTTGCCGGAAATACAGCGCTGTGTCGCTCCCAAACTTGATCGCCCCCAGCGCGCTGCCTTCGTGGATCTCCTGGCCGTGGCTCCATGGGCCCATCACCAGGAAGACTTTGTCATTATTTGTGTCTTTGGGCTTTAGCGCTTTGTACACCGCAGGCGCACCGTAGATGTCTTCCTGGTCCCAAAGGCTATCGACCAGCATCATCGGCACCTTGAGCGGCTGCGCGGCGAGAATCTTATCCATCGCCTGTTCGCGCCAGAAGCTGTCGTAGCTGGGGTGCTCCAGGATCTTGCGCCAAAAGCCCATTTGTTCCAGCCCATGCTGGCGTCCGAGTTCGCCCGCCGATCCGGCCTGCATGAACTCGTCGTAGTCATCGTAATGGCTTCTCCACCACTTGAAGTCGTTCTTTCGCGACGACTCCTGTTCGTAAATGTACGGCATGTTCTGTTCGCGGAAAGCACCATTATGGAACCAGTCGTCGCCCATCCATCCGTCGACCATCGGATTCATCGGCACGCTCACCTTCAACGCGGGGTGCGGATTCACCAGCGCCATGAGTGGAAGAAATCCGTCGTAGGAGATTCCAAGAATCCCCACTTTACCGTTCGTCTCGGGAATGTTCTTCACCAGCCAGTCGATGGTGTCGTACGTGTCGGTAGCATGATCCACCGGCGTCGGATTCAGCGGACCATGTAGCGGCCGCGTCATCACGTAATCGCCTTCAGAATCGTATTTACCCCGAATGTCCTGCACTACGCGGATGTAGCCGCCCTCCACAATCACGTCCACCGCATTGTCGTAGCCGTTCAGGATCGGACCGAGGTGTGAGCTGTAGGCATGATTCGTCAGCGAATCTGCCTCATAGGGCGTGCGCGTAAGCAGAATCGGCGCGTGAGTGGCCCCTTTTGGGACAAGGATCACCGTGTGCAGCCGAACACCATCGCGCATCGGGATCATCACTTCGCGACGGCTGTAGTCCCAACTTGCACTGGCAGGCTCGAACTTTGCGGGAGTTTCGCTAGGAAAGTTCGGGTAAAGAGGCGCGTTCTGCGCCGCGAGTGATGAAGCGAGTATGAGGACTCCAAATCCAAAGATCGGAGCACTCAACGTAAGAGTGCGGACGACGTGAGTTAGCTTCATGGGCGAAGGAGGTATTGAACATGTGGAAGACGCGCGAGGTCAAGGGAGGAGTGGGAATGTCAGCTTTGTGGCTGTCATCCTGAAGCCCGAAGTTGGCCGAAGGATCTCCTGAGATCCGTCGGACTTGTTCGCTATTTCCTGGCATTTCGGCCAGTGCTCAGTAATTTTTCGCCGAAGAGCCACACCGGCAGCATTTGTGGCTGACTCATTCCGGGAGATCCTTCGGCCAACACCAGGCCTCAGGATGACAGTGTTTGTAGACGAAATCCACTGAACAACAGTGAAAGTCACCCTACTTCGCAATCACACCGCAAGCAATGCGATCACCAGCGTTGCCCGAAGGATCGGTCTTCATGTCATCCGCCTTGGCATGGATCACGAGCGCAGTGCCACCATTGCTGAACAGAGAATGGCTGTCGGTGCCGAGTGTGACGTCAGCATCGTTGACGGTTGTCTTCGCTGTGCCATCGCTGCCGACGGTGAAGTTCTTCATATCGCCGGCATGGTGACCTTCGGGATTTTCGAGTCCGTGCTTTTTGTTGTCGGGATTGAAATGCGGCCCCGCAGACTTGAAGTCCGGCCCTTCGCACTTTGCATTCTGGTGGATATGTATTGCGTGCTCGCCCGGCGGCAGATTCTTCGCGTTGAGCTTGATGGTTGCACCCTTCTTGCCGGCAGACGAGACCGTGGCAGTACCAACATCTTCACCCTGGCCATTCTTCAGTTGAACAGTGGTTCCCTTGCTCTTTGCCTGAGCCGAAACTGCGCAGATGAGCAATCCGCAAAAACAAATCACGAATAATAGACGGGCTTTCATTGGCTCTCTCCTGTATGCGATGGGAATTCTACTCTTTAGAGGATAAACAGAGGACACGGGACCGACGCGCGCAGTGGCACAGCCGCCCTCAGCTGTGGCTCCGCCAAAAGCCGGCAGGGGCGACGGTGTCTGTGCCACAACAGGGAGGATCCAGAAGTCCACCTCTCAGAACCTAAATCCTGGGTACTCAAGGCTGACCCCCGCGCGAGGGCGGCGTCGGTCCTGGGTTCCGGACATCTCCTTAGTCCTGACCGCCCGTCGGTGCCGGCTTCGCTCCCGGAGGTGCGGTTGGAATGCTGATGTCAAGCTTCGTCACCTGCCCGAACTGCGCCAGCGGCTTGTCGAACTCTTTTGGATTGCCCACCACCAGCACCGCCAGCTTGCGCTTGTCGATGTACTTCCGGGCGACGCGACTCACTTCCGCGGCTGTCACTTTGTCCACCGCGTCACGGAAGCGCTCGAGGAAGTCTTTTGGATATCCGTACAGCTCATAGATAAGCTGCTCGCCGAGAATCTTGTCGGGCGAATCGTACGCAAAGATAAAACCGTTGAGAATCGAGTCCCGTGCCTGCTTGAGTTCCGTTTCAGTCGGAGGCGTGCCGAGCAGGTCGTCGATCTGCTGATACAAAGCTGCAACCGCCTTCGCTGTTGACGAACTCTTTGTACCCATGCTGATATCGATCAGCCCGGGATGGTTATATCCGGCACCGATTTGCCCGCCCACAGAATAGGCCAACGCTTGTCCAGTACGCAGATTCTTGAATAGTCGCGAAGAAAATCCTCCGCCAAAGATCTCGTTCATCACGCGCACCGCGAAGTAGTCGGGATTATCGCGGCGAATGCCAACACCGAGCATGGCGATCTCACTCTGGTTCGTATCCGTCTTTTCCGCAAGATACACCCCCGGCTTTGGACCCGGAACGGGAATATGAGGTGGATCGTATGGTGTGCCCTTCGGTAGCGAGCCAAAAGCTTCGCGCAGACGACTCTCCATCTGCTTCGAATCAAAATCACCGACCATGCCGAAGATGATGTTATTGGGAGCGAAGTGGCGCTTGTGCCAGTCGAGCAGATCCTGGCGAGTTACTGCGGCGACGGTCCAGTACTCTGCCTCGCGGCCATAAGGGCTGTCCTTGCCGTAGCCGAGCTTGGCCGCCTCGCGGCCGGCGATGCTGTCGATCTCGTCGTTCCGTCGCGATATGGCGGTGTTGAGCCGGCGCTTCGCCAACGCGATCTTGTCTTCGCGAAACACCGGATGCTCGAGCACATCGAGGAAGTCGCCGAATACCTGATCGAAATTCTCTTTCAGGCAATTAAAGCTAGCTGAAGTCGTGTCGACACCTGCACCGGTTTCAACCTTCGCGCCGATCGCCTCCAATTCATCGTCGAGCTGATCCCCAGTCTTCTTCTCCGTCCCGCTCGTGCGCCAACTGGCCGAGTAGATCGACATCATGCCCGTCTTCGCCGCAGGCTCCGAACTTGAGCCGCCCTTGATCAACGCTGACCCGCTGATCAGCGGGAGCTCATGATCCTCCTGAAGAAAAATAACCATGCCATTCGGTAACTGAATGCGCGTAGGCTCCTGAGGCGTGAACTTCGCCAGCGGAGGAATCGGGACCTGCTGCCAGCTCTGCTGTGCGAAGGATACGCAACCGGCATAGACAAGCCAGGCAGCCAACAGGTACTTCGTCGTCCGTATCACCGTTCACCTCCCGGTCCAGCTGGGCTAGGAGGTGCAGACGGCGCCACGGTTTGGACCACCGCAACCGTCCGATTTGTGCTTGTAAACGTCTTATTGGCCACGCGACGAATGTCCTCTTTCGTGACTTTTTGCAAACGATCGATGTTGTAGAACAACTCGCGCCAGTTGCCATAGCGCGCCTGGGCAATCGCGAGCTGCGCTGCCAGACCGCCGTTCTCACCGAGTCCCCGAATCAGATTGGCTTTGGCGCGCGTCTTCACCGTCTGCAATTCGGCGTCACCTACATCCTGCGTCTTCATTCGCTCAATCTCTTCGCGAAATGCCGTCTGCAGCTCGGGCGGCTTGTGTCCCTGAATGGGAACCGCGTAAAAGCCAAACAGGCTCGGATACTTAATCCCAGGGAAATCCGTAAATCCAACTGCTGCCGCCGCGATCTTCTTGTCGCGCACCAGCGACCGATACAATCGCGATGTTCTGCCTTCTGAAAGCAAGTCAGAAATTGCGTCGTACACGGCATCATCTGGATCGCGATAGTCCGGGCGATGATAGCCCTCGAGATAAATCGGCTGCGACGGCTCCGGAATCGTAATGTTGCGTTCATCCACTTGCTCCGGCTCGACTGTATGTAGCTCCTCCGGCTTGGGTTTGGCTGGCAGACGTCCAAAGTATTTCTCTGCAAGTGCGAACACTTCGTCGGGCTTCACGTCTCCCACGACCGCAACCGTCATGTTGGAAGCAACGTAGTAAGTGTCGAAGAACTTCTGCGCATCAGTGCGCGTAAGGCTGGCGAGATCCGACGGCCATCCCACATTGGGGTTGCGATAAGGATGCGCCGCGTATGCCGTCGCCAGGAACTGTTCGATCATGCGCCCAATCGGACTCGAATCCGTCCGCATGCGCCGCTCCTCGAAGACGACGTCGCGCTCCTGATAAAACTCCCGCAGCACAGGGTGCAGGAAGCGCTCAGATTCGAGATACGCCCACAACTCCAACCGGTTGGCCGGCATGGAGTAGAAGTACGAAGTCTCGTCTTCACCCGTGGCGGCATTTAGGTCTTGTCCACCCTGGGCCTCGACGATCTCGCTAAACTCATTCTTCTTTACGTACTTGTCAGCCTCTTCCTGCGCTTGGAGAAACACCTTCTCCAACTCTTCAATCTTCTTTGGATCGCTCCCGACTCGCTTGAGGCGCTCACGCTGCAGCGCGAGATATGCTTCCTCTTCCTTTTCCATCGCCGCTTTTTCTGCCGCGTAGTTCGTGGTACCGATCGTGGGCGTACCCTTGAACGCCATGTGTTCGAACATGTGCGCCATGCCGGTCTCGCCTTTTGGATCCTGTGCGGAGCCGGCATCAACGTGGGTGTAGAACGAAAAGACAGGCGCTTCGTGCCGCTCGCAGACCAGGACAGTTAGTCCATTCGCCAGCGTCTTGACGTGGGTTTTCTTTTCGAAGGAAGCAACATCTTGCGCAGCTGCTGCCGCAGCTAATGCGATAAGCAGAGACAAAGAAAGACGAATAACTCGGGACATCGAGTCTCCTTGCGAACTGTCTGCGAAGCTAAATGCAAACTGCACCGGGGGTCAACACGAAGGACAACGAAGAATCGGGCCATCGGGTGATCGGGTGAAGTAAGAACTTGGGTCCCTTTGGCGATCAGTGTTCCGGCAAAAGCAGATTTCTTGACATCTCTTCCTCATTGGCCGATCGTCCAAATGCGCTTGCCTTTCACTTCACCCGATCACCGGATGGCCCGATTACCTGATTCGCCCCTGCCCTTTCGTGCTGGCAACTCTGCTCCCAGCAGGGCATAATTGCCCGAGCGCTGCCGTTCTGAACCAAAAACCCCCAAGGAGCAGATTCCATGCTCGAAGCGACCCAGACAGCGAGCGGCGAGATTGTGTTTGAACAAAGCAAGCAATGGGAAGGACAAGTCGTAAACGGAACGTATCCCCTACGCCAGTACCTCGGCGGTTCAGATCACAGCGCCGTCTTCCTCACTGAAATTCTTAGCGGGAATCCACAGAAGGCAGCGATTAAGCTGATCGCAGCAGACGAAGCCAATGCCGACATTCGGCTCGGGCGGCTAAAGCTCTCAGCAAAGCTCTCGCATCCTTACCTTCTTCGCATCTTCGAAGTAGGAAAGTGCCAGCTGAACGATCATCAACTGCTCTTTATTGTGATGGAGCACGCGGATGAGACGCTGTCGCAAATTCTTCCGCAGCGCCCTCTAACGCCACAAGAAACACGCGACCTGCTCACGGCTACACTGAATACGCTCGCTCTCATTCACAACAACGGATTCGCTCATGGACGTCTGAAACCAGCGAACATTCTCGTTGCTGGAGAGCAGATAAAGCTCTCCAGCGACGGCCTCTGCCGGCCAGGCACTCCCACTTCGGGCCAGCCCTCCCCCTACAATCCGCCAGAGACTTCGACTGAAGGACTTACTCCCGAAGGAGACATGTGGTCGCTGGGAGTCACCCTGGCCGAAACTCTCACACAACGCCTGCCAACCTGGACCGATCGGCTGCGAGGTGAACCTTCGGTCCCGGACAAGATACCTGAGCCATTCGCCGATATCGCGCGTCACTGCCTCGTACGCGATCCGCGGAGCCGATGGAAGATCGCAGAAATTACTAACCGATTAAACGCGCTTTCACCCACACTAAAAAACCAGCCGAAAGCTGTGGTCGCATCGGTAACGCCGCAAAAGCGCAACAATTATTGGCTCTATGCAATCCCATTTGCGGCGATGGTTGGGATCATCCTGCTGCTGGCCGGCCTGTTGCACCGCAGTCCCAACCAGAAGCCCAAAGCTGGAGAGAATGCAGCGTCCTCCGCTCAAGCTGTGCCACGCAGTCCCGCGCGGACCGAAGCTTCGAAGACCACAGAGGGAACCCTTGCTCCGGATCAGATCATGCGTCAAGTCGTACCAGACGTTCCCGCGAAAGCTTTGCGAACCATTTCGGGAAGACTTAAAGTGACTGTGAGGGCGCACGTCGATGAACGCGGAAACGTTACGAGAGCGGAGTTCGCATCTGCCGGTCCAAGCCGGTACTTTGCGAATCTCGCCATGCAATCAACACAGGAGTGGAAGTTCGCGCCTACGCAGATTGCAAAGACCTGGCTCCTGCAATTTACGTTCACGCGAAGCGGCGTGACTGTTCAGCCAAGACAAGTCGGCTGAACTGCAGTTTTCTTGCCACGGAGCGCCGGCGCCCTGGCGGGCGCTCCGTTTACTACCTCGCTCTCTGGTGCATTGAACCTCCCGAGTAATCCCCGCAATTCCCTTGCTTCCAACAACCTCGCGCGCGTTACCAAAGTCCCTATCCCAGACGCATCTAGGGAGCGTGCAATAGATTTAGGTACTCTTGCGCGCAGCTATGCCCTGGCTTAACGACCACAGCGCGGTAGTAACCACTCTGATCAACTACGTTCCGGTAGTTGCAACAGTCGTCACGTGCATTTTCAGTTTGGTACTCGCGCGGGCAACGCTGCGCCAGGTTGAGGCAACCGACAAGGGAGTAGCCCTCGCCCGTGAAGAGTTCGAACGCGAATGGGCGCCCGAGTTGCACATCAAGTTACGCCGCCTGTCGGCCACGGAACTAGAAATCGTTGTCACGAACCTCGCAAAAGCCTCGGTCCTGCTAGAGGTGCTGCAGTTCCGCAACCTCACAGGAGCACGGCCGTTCGAGAAGGTCACTCTTAACGATCCGCTCATCGGAGGTCTGACCTGGGCCGAGAGCATCGGCGACCGCTTAACAGCCATGACCGGAAAAGACTTCGATGGGATCGTTGATATCTCGATTACGTTCTTCGCCGCCGGGCGCATGTTCCGGACCGACTGGTTTCGCTTCCACGTTCTCATTCATAACGGACACTTCATGCGCGCCGATGCCATCACGCTACCCGCACGTCGCGTGAAGGTCGCGCACGGACACGAGCAGCCAGCAGAACTCGAATTAGCGAAAGATGTTGTCTCGGCGGAAAGCAAGCTCGAAGAGGAATAGCAAGAAACAGTTTCACCACGGAGCCACGGAGCACACTGAGAAGCAGCCTAAGTCAAACCACAAAGGACACCAAGGCCACACAAAGGAAAATCTCAAAGAAGGCTTGCTTCTCGCAATGACTTCACTCGTGTTCCTTTGTGCCCTTTGTGGTTAGCTTGTTCTTCCTCCGTGACTCCGTGGTGAATCGTGAATCCGTGGTGAATAAGGTTTGATGAGTACTTGAAGTGGAGAAACTGCCCGATGCCCCAGAAGAACAAAATGCTCACCTGCACCTGTGGGAACACAGACCTGGAAAGGGTGCGCTTGCGTTTGACCAGCGAGGACGGAAGGTCCCTTGCCATGGTTGCGTTGCTGTGCCGTGGCGACGGTTGCGGTAGAGTGACGTTTCGCCCACAGGAGACTCCCAAAACGGAGGGCGACCATCAACTCAGCAAGCCGGCCAACGGTAACTTCACAGAATCGGCCAAAGTGATTGAGGGTGCCAAGTTCGTGGAGGATGCCAAGTTCGTGGAGGGTGCCAAACTCGTGGAGGGAGCCAGGCTGATCGAAAGCGCCAAGGTGGTAGAGAGTGCCAAATTCGTAGAGGGTGCCCATGTCACGGAGGGCGCCAGGCTCATTGAGGCTCCTAAGAAGACAGAAGTTGCTAAGAATGATGTCGCTCGGTCTGAAGGACCAAAGGGCGTAGCGGCATTATTCGAGCGCGTATACACTGAACGGCTTGTCTATAAGGCCATCGCAGAACGTGATCCCAATTGCCCGACCTTGTTCGACGCGCTCAAGCGGAATGAACAGATCTGTTCGGGAATCAACGCTGCCTTCGGCCAGGTGTATCAGCGCATTGAGGAGAATGAGGATTTGCTGGCCGCGCTGCAATCCCTACCATCGTTGGCGGGGCGGGGATAAGAAAACGCGTTTCGAGTTTTCAGGTTTCGAGTTTCGGCTAAACAAGGCTGGAACAGCATTGCTACAAGCGACTGGCTTTGCTGAAAAATCGAAACTACTTTCTCTTTTGGCTTACACATCGAACAGCCGATATGGTGCCGAGGGCGTTCGCGCCATTAGAAGCGGTAAGGCCACGTTATAGACGGGGACTCCGCCGGTAGTCTTTCCCTCCAAGGCTCCATGATGCGCGTGCCCGTGCACGGCGAGAATTGCCTGGTGACGATCAATTACCTCCGCTAGTCGTCCGCTACCTAAGTAAGGAAATATCTGCTCGGGCTCGCCTCTCACCGTATCGATAACCGGCGAATAGTGCGTGACCACGATGCGCTTTTCCGTGCGCAGCATCGACAATGCCCGCTCCAGCTTGAGCGTCTCATTGATCGCGCTCTGCACGAAGGCCTTTACCTCAGGCTCGCCGAAGGCGGTGAGGACACCGCGTCCAAAGCCCCCAATGAAACCCTTGGTACCGGCAAAACCCACTCCATCGCGCTCATATCCACTGCCATCGAGAACCTTTACGCCCTCGGCGGACATCATCTTCGCAAGCTCTTCCTGCTTGCCGCTCTCAAAGTCGTGATTTCCCAGCACCGCAACGATCGGGACACGAAGCCGCATGAACGACGCCAGCATCGACTCCATCTCTTCAGGCTTCCCGAGATTGGTAAGATCGCCAGCCAGAATCAGAAGGTCAGCCTCGTCGCGTAGCCGTCCCATGGCATCGCGAATACGGTCATAACTCTGGGGTGAAAAATGAAGATCGGCTAGCGCGGCGATTCGCATGGGTTCTTACTTTCGCTCTGAAGACTCACCGCTCAATATCGCCGGGGCTCCTCATGCCGCCGGCTCCCCTATTACTTTGAGCGCCGGCTCCTCAATCTTTGGCTCTGCCTGCGCTCGATACTTCTCGATCAAGTTTTCCAGGTTCCATTCGCACACGTCGATGGCGAATATTCTTTCGTCGATCAAGCTGCCGCGGAACGGTGCTTCCGAATTTGGGCTTTCGAGTTCCGCATGAAGTTTCGCCAGCAAATCGGACCAAATCCATTTTGGTACCGCATTGGAGCTGGGATACACGTAGTGAAATAGGGTGAGCGACCACAGCAGCACGCCCCAGTGATCCCCAACCAAGTTCAATAAGCGCTGCCAATCCATTCGGTCTCCCGCCGCATAAATAACGTGCGCAATGTCGGATCCGTCGAAGCGTTCGCGAAAAGCGACGAAGAGCTTAGAAGCAATCAGTTCTTCAGGCGCGAGCACCCGCACGGTGATCCCAAGCACTTCCGATTGTGATGCACGATCGATCCACGACTGATCTACACGAACAACCGCATTACTCATTCCGGAAATAAGATCTACGAAGTAATTGCCTTGCCGGGCCTTGCATAGCCACACAGGATCGCAAATTTCAGTCTCGAAACCGAGTTCGTTGAGGGCTTGCATCGTCCGCGATACTTGATCCGCCGCAAGAAAAATATCGAGGTCCTTGGTATCGCGCCAGATACCGGTATGCTCATGAAGCGCAAATGCCCCCGACACCGCACAGGGGACCTCTTGCCCGTTCAGGATCCGTAGCACTTCGCGAAACAGGTGCTCCTGCTCAGGCGCGAACTGCGGGGCCTGCGACGAACTTACCGGCAACGGTTTGTGAGTGTGGGGCACGGCTTAGGCTTAGATGGTAGTCATGTAGCTGTATGTTGTGGTCCCACAAGGGAAAATCGTAACCAGCAGCTCGGAATGCGCATGTATTCGTCAACTTCTGCGATACCTGCTAAATTGCATCCATTCATCCATTGAGGAACGGAGAGGAAATGCCGTGGCGAAGAAGGAAACGGTAATCGAGATCGAAGGCAAGATGCTGAAACTCTCTAATCTCGACAAAGTTCTCTACCCAGCGGTCGGTTTCACCAAAGGACAGGTCATTGACTACTTCGTGCGCATAGCACCGGTGTTGCTTTCCCATCTCAAGGACCGCCCGCTCACGATGAAGCGCTATCCCGAAGGCGTTGATGGCATGTATTTCTACGAGAAGAACTGTCCCAAGCATCGTCCAGACTGGGTGCAAACCGCGCCGATTTACAGCTACGGACGCAAGGACTACATGCAGTATTGTCTGGCCCAGGATCTTCCCACATTGGTCTGGGCGGCCAATCTTGCCGATCTCGAGCTCCACACCTCGCTCTCCTACGCCGCAAAGATCGAGCAGCCCACCATGATGGTCTTCGACCTCGATCCCGGCCCTCCGGCCGACATCGTTCTTTGCTGCCAGGTGGCGTTCTGGCTGAAGGATATCTTTGACAGTTTCAACTTGCAGTCCTTCGCCAAGACCTCAGGGTCGAAGGGACTCCAGATCTACGTTCCCCTAAATACTCCCGTCACGTACGACGAGACGAAGGGGTTTTCGCGCGCTCTGGCTCGCCTGCTCGAGCAGGAGCATCCTGACTTCGTCGTCTCGGATATGAAGAAAGCGTTGCGAGTGGGCAAAATCTTTGTCGACTGGAGTCAGAACGACGAACACAAGACCACGATCAATGTCTATTCCCTGCGCGCGAAGGAGCGCCCGACGGTCTCGACTCCCGTGACATGGGAGGAAGTTGAAAAGTGTCTCAAGAAGAAAGACGCCAATCTGGTCGTCTTCGATTCCAAGCAAGTACTCGAACGGGTGGGAAAGATGGGCGACATCTTCGCTCCTGTGCTCACGCTCGAGCAGTACTTGCCCAATGTCAGCGAGTTGGGCGCTGAGCCAGACGCAAAGCCTCGCACCCGCCGCGGCAGTAGGGCGGCCGGCCGTGAGGCACCGCCCAAAACCACTCCAAGCAAGAAGAAGCCGAGTCGGACGGCGAAGTCAGAAGCAACCAGCCAAGCTGGATAACCAAGAGCAGAATCGAGACGCAACCTGCTGCATCCTGACATGCGGGACATGAAATCCATCGAACGCGAGATCGCGGCCGCCGGCCTTAGCCCGGTAAGACTGCGATCCCTTCCGGAAACAGTCGCCGAGCAGATGCGCTCCGCGATCCTCGACGGCCACCTAAAGCCGGGCGAGCGCCTTATCGAGCAAAAGCTGGCAGACCTCTTTGGCATCGGCCAGCCGACGATTCGAGAAGCGTTAAAAGAGCTGGAGTATCAGGGCTTTGTCCGTAAACTACCGAATCGGGGAACGTACGTTACCGACCTCAATCCCACCGACATGCAGAAGATGTTCGAAGTCAGGATGGGGTTAGAAACACTAGCCGTCGAGCGCGCGGCTCGCAACATGACGTCCGCAGGATTGGCTCAACTTCAGCAGCACCTGGAAGCGATGGCCGGCGCCGCTGAAATCTTCGATCGATCTGCCTTCCACCAAAGCGACGTGGCTTTCCATCGTGCCATGTGGGAGATCTCAGGTAACGAACACCTCAGCGCCGCGCTCGATCGCATCACATTTGCACTGTTTGCCTTCGTTCTGCTGAAACATCACGACGTGAAGGGCGGCTACGCCGCAGCGGTGAAGCAACATCAACAAATCCTGGATGCACTGGCCACCAACGATCCCGCCAAAGCCAGCCAAGTATTCCAAGAGGTCACAGTCGGCTACTGGCGCAAATACCGCCACCTGCAAATTGACTAGTCTGGTTTTTAGGACGTTCGTCGGCTCGGACGAGCTCTCTATTCTGCCGCTCGTCAGGCTCCAAATCTTTCCAGTCCGCGAGCCCTCGCCTTGGCAGCTTCTTCTTCACGATTCTTCGGCGGAGCCGTAGTCTCGAGTGCCCGAAGAAGACGTAATGAGATCGCGGCAACCTCGTCCACCGCTGCCTCAAACGCGTCCTCATTGGCCTTTGACGGCTTGTTAAAGCCGCTGATCTTTCTTATGAATTGCAGCGAAGCAGCGCGAACCTCATCATCGGTGACTGGCGGATCGAAATTGAAGAGAGTTTTTATATTTCTGCACACGATCGGCACCTCAAAAACCAGAGCGATTCAATGCTCTGAACACTTCGCATTCTAAAGCAACCGTGTGGAAGGGCTGGAGGGTGGCGAAGCCAGATTTTTCGAGGTCGCTTTTGCTGAGGGCTAGTTGCTTCTCTTCATGGCAATTGAATCTCGCATTTCGCAGTCCGAGCTGAGTTCACCCTGGTACAGGGTCCACACAACGGTTTCGCTCAACCAGGAAAAATGTACGAGAGACCCACGCAGGCGCATCTCTCCAGGACGCTCTACCGTCAACCTACCCTCATATTCCTTGCCATTTTCCGCGTCGTAGAGCCTGCCCGCCCACATGGATCGCTGTTCGTTCCACTGGAGATTCTTGAACACCAGGCTGCCGCAAACCGGCCGGTTGCGCGCCTCCGGATCGGGATTGTATCCGTCGCGCCAAGGCATGCCATTCGCGTCCCGATTCTGCTTCAGCCCGACGACCCGTCCGCAGAGGGCGCCGCCGCAATCATAGATTTCCACTACACCTTGTTTGCTCGACGTAAGCCACTTGCCGAGAAAGGGCCCGAGGCGCATGCTCTCATCCTGGCCCTGAAGACCAGGCGAGACCAATAACAGCATCCCAACAAACGCGAGCGTTCGATTCAATAACCTGCGCATCGACAATGGCATAGTGGAAGTAGAGGCAATTCAAGCCAATAAACAGTGCGTCGGGAGGGGACCGGCGGCACCTATTTTGCCTGTAAGAGATCGATTTTCCATGGGTCGCGGAGGGACTCAAACGGCTATTTGCCGTGTCATAAATCTTAAGTAACTTGAAAAAATTAGCCGGGCGGGCAAGCCGAAGTTAGCCCTAAACTGCTTTTTCCGAACAGGCTACTTCTCTACGCGGACGAACTGATTGGTGGTTGCATCCACCACCACATCGAGGTCCGGTTCGTTGGTGCTTTTTCCGTAGACGACGTGCCATACCAGCATGGACCTCCGTCCCTCCCAACTCAGCCGGTAGTTCACCGGGAGGTCTGGATCTTTCTTTAGCAGTGCAACACCCCCATGCTTCTGGGCGGTTTCGAGTGCCTGGTCCGTGTCGAACTTCAGGTACACGAGTTGGAATGGCTGAGTAGACTTATTGGTCGCGCTCCAACTATCTTCAGTCCCGGGAGTGATGCCCGGACTCGGCGCATCCGGGCCGGTCAGGCCCGACCACATGTAGGTCTTCATAGACTGGCGACTCGACGAGGCAAAGGTTCCCCGCCAAATAGCCGATTTTCCATCATGTCCAAGCGGCGCTTCAGGATTCCCGCCGGCATGCTTGTAGTTCTGAGACTCCAGGCTGACTGGCTCCGTGTCTCCGGCCCAGCCACGTGAGGTCGTATAGAGCCTCTGGAAGGCTATGCGACCACTCCCGACATCGCTCTGCTTCGGAGGCTCAGGTTTCGCCGGAGCCGACGCCGTCTCGCGGCTAGAGGGAGATGAAGAGCACGCAAGCATCGCGCAAGCCGCGCAAAGCGTCAAAACCGTCTTCCAAATCGTCGTCATTGGAGCTAATAATACCTTCAACTTTTCGTCAGATACCCGGATGCTGCGGTCGGGAATCAAGCTCACCACCTGCGACCAGAAGGGCGTTCCTCTGCGCGGCTTTCCGCTTAAAGAAAGTTCGACCCTTTCCCTGTCCGCCTCATCGATTGGAGAAAGATTCCGCAACTGATTGCAGTCGGCCCGGTTTATATACATTGAAGACTTAATCCAACTGGAGTAAGGGACTTGCATCCGACCACCAAGCAGATTCGTGACGCAGTTGCCAACTCAACCGACGGTCTATCTGAGCATCAACTTCGCCTGCATCCTGAGGGCAAATGGGATTCTGCGGGGATCCTGGAGCATCTCGCGCTCACCTTCGGCACGACCGCACGCCTGTTCGAGAAGCTTTTGCGAGAAGGCCGCCCGCTGGCAACTTCGCCGACACTAAAGCATCGCGCCGCACAACTCTGCGTGCTGACGTTCAGCTATATCCCGAGTGGAAGAAAGAGTCCGAAGCGAGTTGAACCCACAGGAATCAGCGGCCGCGAAGCGACAGAGCTGATCTTCGCTAATCTGGAGAAGATGGACTTGGCATTCGCAGAATGCGAGCGGAGATTTGGAGAGAAGGTGAAGATTGCCGACCATCCTGTTTTGGGACCGATCCGTCTGAGCGGATGGCGCAAATTCCATCTCCTCCACACCCGCCACCACATGAAGCAGGTCGACGAACTCACGGCCACGTATGCAGCCCTCAACCGCGACATCGCCGCCGCGAGCTAGGACCCACCGGAGGCGCGTGGTGTTGATGGGTTCATTCTGGCGCACCTCTCTGTTTGTGGCCGTCGCCGCTGATTTGCCCCAGCGTCCCAACCTGAAATGGGAACACGCGAGTGAATTCTACTTGCCGTGTTCCAGGTATTTCGCCATAGGTTCCCAATAATGACTCTTCCAGCCTATTGCCAGATGAGCTGCGCTACCTTGCGGGAAACCAGTGTGGTCGAAGACGAGCCGGGTTCCGGAGCCGGAATCATGCAGCTCGAACTTGGCAATGGAATACACACCCGGCGCCCAACCGTCGTCGCGCCAGGCCTGGACGATGCGCTGATTCGGCACCAGCTCGATGTGTCTTCCCGTAATGTGGCCTGCGAATAGAGAGAACGCGCCCCCTACCTGACCACTGATGTGCGCCGTCGCGCCAGGCATGCTGAACTCGGTGATCTTGCTGAATTGCCCAGGATCGGTCAGCGCCTTGTATACGCGATCAGGAGCCGCTTTGAATACCACTTCCTGATGAATAGCTTCACTGTGGTTGGAGATCTCCTCGCTCTCCGCAGCTAAGGCCGAGACGGGCGAGATGAGAAACGGCAGGCCCGAAAGACCAAGCAGCGAACAAACCGACGCCATCCGCAAGGAAAATTCCCGACGATTCGAGAATGCAGACATCATGAATCCTCCTCACATGCCGAGCGCTCCGATTTCAATATCAATAGCGCTGGCAATATTTAACAAGATTGTTTAATATTAAATTCCTATACGGGAAGCGGATGCATGTTGTCAACCACGAAAACAAAACCATCTTTGTCCGACGCCAGGCTCGACGCGGTATTCCGTGCGCTGGGCGACCGCACGCGGCGGGCATTACTGGCCAGGCTGTCCCATGGTCCCGCGATGGTCACCGAACTGGCGGAGCCGTTTCGCATGTCGCTGCCCGCAGTATCGCGACATATCCGGGTGCTGGAAAAAGCTCGCCTGGTTGCGAGAAGCGTCGATGGCAGGGTGCACCGCTGCTCATTCCGGGCGGAGCCGCTCCAGGGAGTACAGCAGTGGCTCAATCACTACCGCCACTTCTGGGAGGGAACACTCGACTCCCTCGCCTCGTACGCCGAGCACAGCAAACACGAATAAGAGCGCGAAGGGAGACGCCATTGCCTGAACAGACAGCAAGCCAGCGGGAGACCTTGAGGCTTGAAGTACGCAAGACGATCGCCGCAACGCCAGAGTGGCTCTTCGCTGCCTGGACTCAGCCGGAGCGCCTCAAGCAATGGTGGGGTCCCGAAGGCGTTACCTGCATCGATGCGGTTGTGGACTTGCGCGTCGGAGGCAAATACCGAATTGGGAATCGCCTGCCTGACGGGAAAGTGCTTTGGATTATCGGCGAGTACCGCGTCGTGCAGCCGCCAATGAAACTCGCCTACACGTGGCAAATCGAATCCGAAACCCATGCCTCGGAAATCGTTACAGTGAGCTTCGAGCCCCGCGAGAACGGAACCGAAGTCGCTGTGATCCACGAGCGCATCCCCGATGTCGCTATTCGAGACCAACATCAATACGGGTGGCAAGGCTGCCTCTCCGGCCTGGCGGAGTACGCTGCGCTCAGTTAACCGGAGCCCCTAGCATATGGAGATCGGCGGCAGCGCACACGAGCGCCGAAGGCGCGCCAATCTGGTAGTCGGTTTTTGCATTTGATGTTGCCTTAACCGATTGCCGATTACCGATTGCCGGTTTTTCGAGCCTACCCTGACTTTTAGCTTGAGCGCAAAAGCGCGAAACCCCTGGTTGGCTGCTTCCCCTGTTCCCTGTCCCCTGTAACCTGTCCCCTGTAACCTGTCCCCTAGTCTTTGTATGGTTGTCTGAACGGACCAGAACGGGAAGGGGGACGCCGGGAGACCCGCCACGCTCTCTACCGGTTCCTTAACGGGAAGAAGACAAGGGTGAGGTACTCGGCCAACATCAACGACAAGATCCTGCTTGTGTTACCATCGTCGGCTCAGATTCGCAATCCAGAGCTATGACCCCTAAGATGCGTCCCAAAACGGTTGACGAATACATCAGTGTAGCTCCCAGAGAAACGCAGAAAAAGCTGCGGGAGATGCGCGATTGCATCCGCAACGCAGCTCCCGGCTCAACCGAGGGATTGAAATGGGGCATGCCGGCATATTCCCATAAGAGGATTCTCCTCACCTTCGCCGCCCACAAGAATCACATAGGCTTTCATCCGACTCCATCGGCGGTAAAGGCTTTCGCGAAGGAGCTCTCGGAATTTGTAACATCCGACAATTCTGTTCAGTTTCCACTGCAAAAGCCGTTGCCGTTAGATCTGATCCGCAGGATGACCGAGTTTCGCGTTCGGGAGAGCGTCGAGGAAGATAAGAAGTGGCGAACCTGACGATTCCAAACCTTTTCCAGGATATGAATGCATTGCTCCCCGGCTCATGTTCGTAAACAAGGACTGCGGTAGTCTTGCGGGTCTGTCGTGCTTTATGGGAAACCACCACACAAGTACTTAACTCGAATTGTGCCGCGCGGCCTGATCCGTAGTGTCCTATCGTGGTTGCTTGGAATCGCGACATCACTGCCGGCGGTTGGGTATCATGAGGTGCCCATGGTCACGAGATCTGGGCTCAGAACGTGGATCGCGCGGTGAGAAACCGCCCCGCGCCGACGCGGAAACCCGGAGGAGGAACTACGATGAACATCCTGTTGTGGGTCCTGCAGGTACTCGCCGCGCTCCTCTACGGCGCGTCGGGCGTCATGAAGGTCTTCATGTTCGACAACATAAGCAAGGATGTCCCGTCCTTTGGCGCGTTGCCGCGGGAAGCCTGGACGGCCCTCGGCATCCTCGAACTCGTCTGCACGGTCGGGCTGATCGTCCCCGCCGCCTTCCACTGGCACCCGGCGCTCACGGTGGTGGCCGCCACGGTCCTAGCGATCGAGAGCCTCGTGTTCGTCGGGGTGCACGCCAAGTACCGCGAGATCACGACCATCATCATGAGCGGCGTGCTGGGTCTTCTCATGGCGTTCATCGCGTACGAGCGGATGGTCCTGAAACCGATCCTCTGAACGGCGGCCGACCCCTGCAGCCCCCCCGTGACGCCCGTGTTGCATCTTCTCTCAAAAGAGTGCACTCCGCAGCCTTGGAGCCGGGCTTGCGCAGCTCCTGCGCAGCATCAAAGTGGCAATAACACTACTGAAAACTAAATAAGTGCATAGTGCCTAGTGTCGGGTTGTTATGGTCACTGATTCTCACGTCCTCTGGGACGGACTTACTCCTTCATACAGTTTACAAACACAACTCGCCCCACATCTTTCTTTGATTGACTACAAGCAAGCCCCTTCACGCTTACTTCAAGTGTATGACTTATAAGCTGTTTCTCTTGCTTAACGACTGCGCTACTCAGTTCGCGGGTTTTCGCATCACGTCATAACTTCATTACATCTCATGGCTGGCGGACGAGACCGAACGGTTGCGAGCATTCTCCTCATTCCGCCTACTCATCCCGTGTTGAGAACTTAGACGAGTTGGTGCGAAATCGTCTTTCCTCGCGCAGAGGAGTAAACACATTTCGTTGTTGTAACCGGTGGGATCGTGCACGCGGAGTTGCATTAGAGGGGTCTTCGCGTGCACACCTAACCTGCGACTAACCAAGCTGAAGAGATATCAAGACAAAACTCTTCGCAACTATCCGGCCACTGGGAACCCACAGAGAAGTAAAAGACCTCGCACGCAGTCTAAGGCCCCGATTGTTTATCACAAAACAAGTTTAAACAAATACGAACTTCACAAGGAGCAAGAATGAGAAAGCGACTTAGTCTAACGTTATTCACAATGGCTTTCGCGAGTTGTTTTGCTGTTGCCGCGCAGGCCCAACATTTTTCTTTCACCACCGGTAGCCCCGACGCCAAATTGGGCGCGCTCTCCCGGACTGCTGGTTCCCAGGGACTTGAAACCGAAACAGCCGATGATTTCGTGCTGACTCAGCCTACAGTTGTAAGCGGAGCCACGGTTCACGGGCTGATCACAGGGGGCGGTGCCTCTAACGTCACCAGAGTCGAGGTGGAGATTTACCACATTTTTTCCGCGGACTCCGACGCGAATCGTACACCCAGCGTACCGACGCGAGCCAACTCTCCTTCCGATCACGAAATCGACAGCGCAACTCGCGATTCCAACGGCGGTACTCTGAGTTTTGTCGCGAATGGGATCGGAGATTTTCAAGTCCAAAATACTGTAGTCAACAGTATCAACAAGTTTCCCCAGCAGCTTACGCATGGTGAAGGGACGGCGCAGGGCCAGCAGGTGGAAATCGATATCACCTTCAGTACCCCGCTGTTCCTCCCAGCAGGCCACTACTTCTTCCGACCCGAGGTTGAAGTAAGCGGCGGCAATTTCTTATTCCTCTCTGCACCCAGGCCGACCACTGCCGGTACTCCCTTTCCTCCCGGGATAACCGACTTGCAAGCGTGGATTCGCAATGCCAACCTCTCACCCGACTGGCTGCGTATTGGCGGAGACATTGTGGGCGCCGGAACCTTCAACATGACATTTTCCCTTGACGGGAATGCTGTTACCGGCATTGGTACGCCCGGACAGCCAAACTGTCACGGAAAGACCGTTTCTGCAATGGCGGATCAGTTTGGCGGCATGGAAGCCTCCGCTTCAACGCTTGGCTACTCCAGCACGGCCGCCCTGCAGGACGGCATAAGAGTGTTTTGCGAACAATAACGTCGCACTAGACCAACAGGGGACAGCCCTGAACTGAGCGATTCTAAGCAAATTACACAGTTCAGGAGCCTGTCGGAGATAGATTTTTGCGAACGAAGAATCAACAACTTACAAATAATCGAGTCTCTGTAAGTTATTGATTCCTGGTTCGGGAATCGTTCTCTCCGACAGGCTCTCAGGCCGTTCCCTTTTTTTCTAAGACTGTCATTCTGAGGCCCTCTGTTGGCCGAAGAATCTCCCGCGATGTCTCGGACTGAATTGCAGCTTACTGGCACTTCGGCCAACACCGCGTACAATGTCGAGCCGTGAAGGACCACTGCTACTCCGTCTACATCATGTGCAGCCGGACACACGTGCTCTACATTGGCATTACGAGCGACTTACAGCATCGTGTTTGGCAGCACAAGAATGGACGTTCGAGGGCTTTACCAAGAAATACAACTGCCACTACCTCGTGTATTTCGAGCGCTACGACAATGTCTACCAAGCGATCGGCCGGGAAAAGGAATTAAAGGGTTGGAAGCGAGCGAAGAAGATCGCGTTGATTGAATCGGCGAATCCACGCTGGCATGATCTGAGTGAACATTGGGGCCGGCAGATCCTATTTCCGCGACAGTCGAAGGCGGAGGCTGACGCCACTGTGGCGTCACGAATAAAACTGAAAATTCCGGGTTCCTCGTGAAAGTGCCCTACTGGCAGCAATCAAGTCCTACGCACCGCGGGAGATTCTTCGGCCAACGGAGGGCCTCAGAATGACAGTCTTTAAAAAATCGTGCACCAAAACACTCCTACACTCCGCATTGTTCGCAACAAGGAAAACCAGGGACAGCTGTCCCCAGGTTCCAGGACACTACCCAGGGCTGGCAGCTTTGAGCGCAACATCAGTTGGGATGGATAGTTGGACCTCAGTACCTAAAACTGGACTACTCAGGATTTTGACCAGCCCGCCGATTCTCGTCGCACGTTCCCGCATGCCTGCCAGGCCCCAGTGTCCGCCACGCCCTTTCTCGAGCACCTGAGGATCGATTCCACGTCCGTTGTCCCGAATCCGCACGCACAAGTTACTGTCGGAGTATTCAAGTTCTAACTCGACGCGTTTTGCCCCGGAATGACGAAGCGCATTGAGCACGGCCTCTCTGCCAATTTGGTAAATCTCATTTTGAATCTGGCATGGCAACTGCGTCTGCCGGCCGGTGACTACGACGCGGAAGTCAATGTTGGACTGGACCTCGAGTTCCTGCTGAATACGAGACAAAGCAACAACCAGGTCTGAGGTTTGAGAGCCGGACGAGCGGAGGCCCTGAATCGCGTTCCGGCCCTCCTCGATCCCTTGCCTCATGATCTCAAGAGTTCGATCTATCTGCGGTTTGGCGGGCGAGTCTTGAGCTACACCGTCCTGCGCCACACCCAGATGCAGCAAGGCGCTCTGGAAAGTTTGCAGAAGAGTGTCATGGAGTTCTTGCGCGATCCGGGTTCGTTCTTCAAGCCGCACATTTTCTTGCCGGATCCGTTCTTCCTCCTGCTTACGCGATTCAATTTCCGTCGCGCTCACGTACCATCTTCTGACTCGGCCTTCCTCTACCAAGGGGTTGTACCGCCCCAGGAACCAGCGATGGATGCCGTCTTTTCCAAGAAATCTTGCATCGAGTTCAAACGGCTCACTCCCGGCAAACCCATGCTTGCGTGCCGCTCGCACCCTCTCCAAATCGTCGGGATGAATTACCCTCCCGATCACGTCCAGGGACCGAAACTCCTCAAGTGTCAGACCTGTGTATTCGCGGGCGAAACGATTTGCGTGAATCACCTTGCTGTCCGAGTCGAACACCACAATTAACTGGGGAACAAAATCAACGAGCTGCTGAAGCTCCTGCTCCGCACGCTTACGCTCGGTGACATCGATCACGGTACCTACGAACTCGTCGAGATCGCCGGATTGGTTGAGGACCGCATGGCCCAGGACGTGAATGTCCCTGATCCCTTTGTTGGGATGGACGATTCGGTACCCAAATTCGAAATCCGCTTTGTCGCGGATGGCTCTCTCCCACCGTTCCCTGCTCGCGGCCTGATCGTCCGGATGAATTCGATGAAAGAATTCTTCAAATAACGGTGGCGGCCCAGCGGGGTCGAACCCCAACACGCGGTAGCACTCCTCCGACCAGTACCTGCTATCAGCGAAAGGTTTCGAGGCCCAACTGCCGGTTTGGCTTAGCCTCTGTGCTTCTGCCAGATATGCTTCGCTTTCACGTAAAGCCTGTTCAGCCCGTTTGCGCTCAGTGATGTCACGATAGATTACGTACTCGGAAATCTGGCTTCCCGCAATCGACACACGTACACCGACAATCGAGACCGGAACGCGGGTGCCATCCTTGCGCTTCCGCGTCGTTTCGACGTTCAGGATCTCTCCTCGAGTACCACGGCGGGTGCACTCTTCCGCCTCAGCCCAAAGTTCTTCTGGAACGACTAGCTCATTGATCGGACGCCCCAACGCTTCCTCTTCGGCATAACCGAAAATCCTGGTGAATTCCGGATTGACCCGCAAAATGCGGTCATCGGTGTCGAGCAAAACGATGGCTTCTGGCACTGTCGCAAACAGTTCGTCGAGGAGGGCTTTTTGTCGAAGCTGATCGTCAGGCTGCGCAGATAAACGAACGGCCTGGCTTTCGCGACCCATCGGCATACCCCCGAATCGCTGTGATTGTAACGCCGCTCACTCGATTACGAGCAACGAACCATAATTCCCTCACCTCATTCCATGTGTGCGGTAGTACCACTCTCTGGTTAGACGCACTGGCGCGTCCGGTTCTTGCTGCTTCTCTTGGCCTTCCCCGCCTCCTCTCGATAGTAGGTCACAATTCCCGGTTCCCAGAGGTGGGCCCGCCATGCTTCTGAGACCACTATTTAGCCCTCCTACTACTGAGCTGATCGAAGCGCAAGAGGAAATTGTCCGCTCGCGCTCAAGCGGATGATCCTTGTGTCACCCTAATTTTCGTGGTACCACGGTAGTGGTGGGTCGTCAAACAAATTCGTTGTCCGTTTTGGGAATCTGGCCATGAAGCCGGCAGGCACCTGCACGATTCCCTGCAATTTCCCTGCTCATTCCCTGGTGGATTGCGAATCCCCTGTGTTTATGCGGGTCCCGCTCCAAAAAATATTTTTCGCGGGAAAAATTCCCTGCTCTTTTCCCTGCCACGGGAAAATCGGCATGCGTCGGCAACCAGGGGAAGGTCGGCTTTTATGACTATTGCTTCTGCCCCGCAACCGCAATCACCACGTCATGCAGATATCGCGTGAAGGTGTTCAGGCCGTCGACACTCGTGCGCTCATCGTTGCCGTGGACGCGGTGGGCATCGTCGTCCGTTTTCGGCGTGCTGATTCCATACGCCTGCACCCCTTTGGCGCGAAGCTGCGCTGAGTCCGTTGCCCCGGTGAGCATGTCGGGCATGGTGATCGCATTCGGGAACATCTTTTTCGCAGTGGCTTCCATGGCGCGATAGAGATCGGTATCGAGCCGCGATGGAGGAGACGCCGGACGGTCGTTGCCCGAGGTTCTCTTGATATCGATCGCGGGATCGTTCACCAGCTTCTTCATCTGCTCCATCAGCGCAGGAATGTTTTCATCGGGCAAGGCGCGGATGTCGAGTGTGGCTTCGGCGTCGCCGGGAATCACGTTGGTGCGAAAGCCGCCTTTGATGATGGTGGGCACAATCGAAGTGCGAAGCTTCGAGTACTCCATCCAATACTTCTGCTGCAGCGCGGTCTGGGTTTCGGGGGCATTCAGGTTCTGCAGCAGAGACTTCAATTCCGGATCGGCGATCTGCGCGAGCTTCTGAAAATAGACGCGCGTTGTGCCGTTCAGGCGCATGGGTGTTTGCCAGTTGCCTAGTTTGGCCACGGCCTCGGAGATATGCACAACCGGATTATCAGGACGCGGTATCGATCCGTGTCCGCTGGTTCCGCGCGCGGTTACGATTATGCCGCGAGGGACTTTTTCCGTCGTAGCGATTGAGACATAGTTGACTGCGCCATCCTTGATGTGGATCGATCCGCCTTCATTGAGAACGTATTCGCAATCGATCTTGTCCCAGTGGTTCTCGATCATGTATTCGATGCCATACTTCGGCGTGCCCTCTTCGCCTGCCTCGGCGAGAAAGATGATGTCGCGATCGAGCGGAACTTTCTCCCGGTGCAACTGGAGAAACGCAGCCAGGTTGGCGGCCACCATGCCTTTGTCGTCGCTGGCACCGCGTCCGTAGAGATACCCGTCTTTGATCACGCCGGCAAAAGGATCGACGGTCCACTTCTCGCGCTCCACTCCGACGACGTCGAGATGCGCCATCAGCATCAGGGGGCGAGCTTTTCCTGATCCCTTCAGGCGAGCGACGATATTGCCGCGACCGGGAGCGGACTCGAAAATCTCGGAGGAAATGCCTTCCTTATCCAAAACGCTCTTGATGTACTGCGCTGCCTGTGTCTCGTTCCCGGGAGGATTGCTGGTGTTGACCCTGACGAGCTGAATCAGGAAATCGACTGCTTCGCTGCCGGCAGACGTCGCGGGCTGGCTTTGCGTACATGACGCCGTACTGCAAAGCGCAATAGCGCCAATCAGAGAGAACAGTTTTGCATTCGTCGGTTTCATGCGGCTAACAAATGTAGCAGAGCGGCTGTGCCGATCTCGCCTCAGGCGGTACTAGAATGGCGTTAATCAGGATTTCCGACCAAGAATGAAACAAAAGCGAAGGATCGTTGCGATTGTTCTGCTGGTACTGCTGGGTGCCACAATTTATGGACTGGTGCGCACTGGATCGCAGAGCCCCTTTAGTTCCGGAAATGGAACAACGGGGGAAGGCACGACTGGACCGGCCGGGCTGGTGGACCAGACGCCGTTGCTTACTGCGCAGCGATTGGCGCGGATGCCGATTAGCACGGAGGAGTTCCCTTTCGCGCAGGAAGCGCTGCGGCTTGGGGACCTTGAAATGGATCTGGCGTTTGCGGCGGCGGTGATCGACACGACAGAGCATCCGCCGGTGTTGAGCGCCGCGGCGAAGGAGATTCAGGCGCGGTTGCAGACGAGGGAGGACGCCCTCGCGGCGCAACAGGCTGAGCTCGCGCAGTTGACGGCCGCGGACGCGAAGGCCAGCGGGTCGCGGAAAGATGCGCTGGACGATCAGCTCGATGTGGCCAAGGCGCGGCTGGAACTGGCTCAGGACGAAGTGGATGATGCGAAGCAGGACATGATCCGTGCCGGGGGCGATCCGCAGGGACGCATCCAGGCGCTGGTGCAGGAACACCAGGCGGCTTCGCAAGCCTCAGACACAACCAAGGTGGCAGTTAGTGCACCGACTGCAGCGCGTGGGCTCGTCAATCGGCTCCAGCAATGGTCGGCACTACATGAGAAACAGTCGCAGTTGTCGCAGGCAAAGCAGGATGCGGCGTCGATAGCAACCACGCTGGCCATGAAGCACAATTCTCTCGAGCAGCAAATCGGGGCGCAAAAAGAAAAATCACCGGGCACGGTTGCGACGAATAGTGCGTCGACGGCGATCCCCGGCGGACAGTCTGGCGGCCCCACTCGCCAAGAATCGGCGGCGATGGTGAACACGGCGAAACTCCGGGCCGCCGATCAAAAGATGCTGGCCAATTTTGACAAGCGAATCGACAACGAAAAGCAACTGGCCAATGTGTACGGCAAGTGGATCGACGTTGTCGCGGGGCAAAAGCGCTCGGTAGTGAACCGCGCGCTGTACGGCGTGCTGATCATTCTGATGATCGCGATCATAGGGCTCTTCGTCGATGGCTGGATTGAGCGCCTGCTGGGGAAGATGCCGATGGACCGTCGCCGCGTGGCGACGCTGCGCGCGGTTACGCGTGTTACTCTGCAGATTGTCGCCGTGCTCCTGATCCTGCTGGTGATATTCGGTCCGCCGAACCAGCTCGGAACTATTTTGGGACTCGCGGGCGCCGGCCTGACGGTCGCCCTGAAGGATTTCATCGTCGGGTTCTTTGGCTGGTTTGTCTTGATGGGAAAGGACGGAATCCGCCTCGGCGACTGGGTGGAAATTAACGGCGTCACTGGGGAAGTCGTGCAGCTCGGAATGTTTCATACCGTGCTGCTCGAGACCGGCAACTGGACAGACTCGGGCCATCCCACCGGACGCCGTGTGACCTTTACAAATAGTTTTGCCATCGAAGGTCACTACTTCAATTTTTCCACTTCGGGACAGTGGCTGTGGGATGAGTTACAGATCGTTTTGCCGGCCGGAAATAATCCATATCCGATCGTCGATGCCATCAAGAAAAAGGTTGTGGAAATGACGTCGGAAAGCGCTCGACAGGCCGAGCAGGAATGGCGGGGCGCGGCAAAATCGCGCGACATGAACGCCCTCTCGGCGGCGCCCGCGATCACCGTAAAACCTGTGATTGGCGGCACGCAAATTTCTGTGCGCTACATCACGCGCGCCCACGAGCGTTCGCAGTTGCGTGCCCAGCTAAATCATGCCGCTGTCGATCTGCTGGGGGAGGGACTTGCGACGCGCAGCGCTTCCCTTTCGCCACAGTCCGCGTCTACGCCAAGCTGAACATGAATTCAGGCAGGTCCTTTTTTGTCCTGCTGCCAATTTCTGCGAATCCCGGCGATGAACGTTCCGCGGTTCTTTTCCATCTTCTGAATCATGGCTCGGGAGGCATCCGTCTCTTCGTAGCGCGCACTCCACGACGCCAGTTCCAACAGAACCGGACCTAAATCGATGCCCTTCTGCGTGAGTTTGTAAATCAGCTTGCGGCGATCGCCGGGATCGCGCGAAGTAGAGATGATTCCGCTGCCTTCGAGCTTCCGAAGGCGGTCCGCCAGGATGTTCGTGGCGATGCCTTCTTCTGAGTTCAGGAATTCCCGGTAGGTGCGGAACCCGCGCATCATCATGTCGCGAATGATCAATAGAGACCAGCGGTCCCCGATCATCTCCAGCGAGATGTTTACGGGACAGCCCGATCGCCTGCAGGGATCTGGTGATTTGCGTGGCACCTTACTAAACTAAAAATACTGTAACGAATATGACTTGCATTTCACAAGTTATCTTTCATAGACTGCTTGCATTACGCAAGTGATCGCGCTTCGGTCCGCAGCGGTCCGGCAGCGCTCGCGCTTAAAGGAAACAGCCACAACTCATCCCGCAAGGAGGGACCATGAATTTCTACGGACCTAAGCAGTTGGTGGACAGCATGCGCACAGTGCGCAAGAACACAATTCAGATTGCGGAAGACATCGCAGAGAAAGACTACGGCTATCGTCCTACGCCCGAGAGCCGCTCGGCGGCGGAGACGCTTGTACACATCGCGCGGCTGGCACAATTCGATCGTGTGGTGCACGAACAGGAACATCTCTCGTCGCTCGAAGGCTTCGACTTTGGGGCGCTCCTCGGGAAGTCGGAAGTCGAGGAGAAGCGTCCGCGATCAAAGCGCGAGATCGTCGAACTGCTGCGCACTGAAGGAGAGCGCTGGTGCGAGTGGGTGGGGAGCCTTCCCGAATCGATACTCGCCGAGCAAGTGCGCATGCCCGGCGGCGTGTTCAAAACCCGTTTTGAAATGTTGCTCGGAACCAAAGAGCACGAAATGCAGCACCGGGGGCAATTGACGGTGATCGAGCGCTTACTTGGTGTCGTGCCTCACCTCACACGAAACCGGCAGCAGGCGCGCGAAGCCGCTGCCAAGGTTGCCAGTTAACAGCTCACCCGACCGATCCCGCCTGCGCGGGATCGGTCGGGAATCAGTCGCCGCTCACACTCCCGGCGTTCGACTCATCTTTCCCACCAGTACAACGTCCGGATCGTTGACCGTCATCGTCCTCACTCCTGCATCTTGGGTAAAACGAATGCGAACCGCTGGTGCGCCGCTGGGGTGGAACACCTGCTCTCCCAGATGAAACAGGCCACGACCCATAGTCCCTTGGCGCGTCCAGGTGAGTTTTCCCTTTTCTACCGTCACATCGACTTGCTGCGTAGGGCTTGGACCAAAGATGTAAGTTCCCAGAATGGCAGCACGCTCTTGGTCCCCGAGCGGCGCTTCGGCGGGCGCATCAGCGTCTCCAAGTGACTGGAGAAACTCAAAAACCGGGCGCGAGGCATCGCCTCCGGCTTTGGCGTGGGCGAGCAGGCTGATGCTGTGTGGACCGCGAGTCCGCTGAATGCCCGGCTGGGCCGTGATGAACGCCTTCACTACATCCACTTGTCCGAGCATGGTTGCGGAAAAGATGGAAGGATGCGCTCCGTTCGCCAGCAGAAATTCGGCTATCGCACGATTCCCCATGTGCGATGCGGCGCCGAGCGCAGTCTCCCAGTCACCGAATCCCCAATCCCAACTCGCTTTCGCCAGTGACGGATGCGCCGCCACCAACTCTTTAACCCGCGCCAGGTTGAAGTGGGAAACCAGCACTGTCTCCCGTGCCAGCTCGGGTGGTTCTGCTGGATAGAGCTCTCCTGGCGCAGCTACGCCTGACGAACTCTTGGCGCCTTGTCCCGAATCAGATTTCGCTGGCGCCGACCGGGAATGCAGGCCGATGGCCATGGCTGGGACGGTTAACGAACTGACGGCCAGGAAGCGCCTTCGTGACACGCTTTCAGACATTTTGCTCCTCCGCTCTTGCTTCAGCAGATTTCGCCAGAATGCCGGGAATTCGCAAGTGAGTTCTGCGCAGAGCGTGCCAGAACAATGTGAGGAGGAAAATCTTTCCCCTTCAGAGACTTGCGCGCGGACGTGAGGCGAAGGGCACGAACGTTGTGCGAATTTTTGGAGAGAACTGGCTGGCCACCGTCTGCGCCACCTGTGATTCGAGCGTCAACGGGTTATCCAAAGTGCGGTCGATGCGTGTGACCCAGACATGGGTTTGTTCAGGGAGATGAATTAGGTGAGCGAGAATGCGGGTTTGATCCCCACTGCGCTGCACCTGTCCCAGAATGACATAGGACGCCCCCAGAGAGGAAGCTACAGCATTGAGATCACGGTGCTCGCGCGCGACTCGCAGTTCGCGGGCGTTACCGATCACGCGATACTGCCCGTCTCCTTTGGCGGTCAACTCGGCGACAAGCATGTCGGTAACGGCGTCGCTGAGCCTTGTCATGTCAGGATCGCCGGTCTCGTTATCGAAGCGCAATACGGCAACGATTGGAGTCTTTTCCACTAAGGACCGGCTCTTCACCCAGTAGCCGGCAGCAAACAACGAGGCTAGTAGGAGACAAAGGGCGAGGACGCTTGCCACTGTCCTGACTCGCGATCTCGCATCGGGATTGCCGAGGTGTGTCGGCAGCAGATCACTATTGCTGGTTGGAGTGACTGGGGCAACGAACTGGTATCCGCGTTTCGGAATTGTGCGGATGAAACGCGGCTCAGGAGGATTGTCCTTGAGAGCAGCCCGAATTTGTGCAATACAGAAATTTAAACCGCGCTCGAAATCAACGAATGTGTCCTCACGCCACACTGCCTGGCGCAATTCTTCCCTCGACACAACCTCTCCTGCGCGTTCGAGCAAACAAACAAGCACTTGAGCAGGTTGCGACTGCAAACGGACCAGCACCCCATCTCTGCGCAACTCTCGCGCGCTTCGATTGAACTCAAATATGCCGAAACGAAATCGCTCTGCAGTCATAGAATAATGACGATTCTCGCACAGAAAAGTCTTAGGAAACACGGCGCCAAGACAAGAGCCAGAACGCCTCCGTCCGCTCCTTTCACCTCCAGAACTGGAACGAGAAGCTGCTCGATAAAAGCCCGACGCCCCAGGCGGCTCGGAAATCGAAATTTGTGAGAGCTAAAAAGAAGCTACGTCTTGTCTCGTACGAAGGATCGATAATGAGTTTGAGAAATAGCGCGTGCGCAAAGCTCTAAAACTCATTCCCGGCCTCCGGGAGCAGGGAGCAGAGACGTGACGGCAACTTTGAGCAAGCAGGCTGAGCTTATTTTCCTCAGTGTATTGACCCTGCTCGGTCTGTATTTGTCCTACTTGCTGGTGCGGCCATACGCTGCACCAATTCTGTTCGCTCTAGTTCTTGCGATTATCTTTTATCCGCTGTACGAGAAATTGCGCCGCCTTGTGCGAAATCCATCGGCGCGCGCCTTACTCACCACACTCATTACCCTGATTGCTACCGTACTTCCGCTCGTTCTTCTGGCGATCGCCCTGAGCCGCGAACTCACCGATCTGTACCAAACGCTTACAGTGAAGAGCGCGGCTGGAGGCGGCATCGCACAACTCCTTCTGCATTACGGACAAGTGGCAACTGAGTGGATTCGCCAACGTATTGGACTCCCACCAATCGACATTCGAGGTGTAACTCTGCGGTATGTGGGGCAAGCTAGTGCGGCGATCGTTCAGTTCGGGGCGGGGGCAATTGCGAATTTCTTTAAGTTGCTGGTCGATGCGGCGATCGCTTTTCTGCTCCTCTTTTTTCTCTTTCGCGATGGCAGATCCGGACTCAAGCGAGTTACTTCTAATTTGCCCATGAGCGACGAACGGGCGTCGGAACTATTCCGTCGAATCGGCTCCACTGTAACGGCGACTTTCTATGGCGGGCTCGCGGTGGCCGCGATCCAAGGGACCCTTGCTGGCCTCGCGTTCTATGTTCTCGGATTACAGTCCGCGGTATTGTGGGGCTTTGTCACGGCCATCGCTTCTCTCTTGCCGGTGGTTGGATCGGCAACCGTGTGGGTGCCAATGTCAGTCGTGTTGCTCGCCAGCGGGCATTGGCTGAAGGCGGTTGTGCTTTTGGGCTGGGGATTTGGCGTCGTGGGACTCGTGGACAATTTAGTTCGTCCGCTAATCGTACGGGCGGGCACCCAGCTTCACATGGTTTTTATCTTTCTTTCTCTTCTCGGCGGACTGAGCGCTTTCGGAATGCTGGGACTTTTCTTGGGTCCGGTGATCCTCTCAGTCACAGGAGCGGTAATTGGGATGTTGCGCGATGAAGTCGCGCGGAGGAATGCCTAAGAGCAAGTGACGCGCGTGCAATCTTCTTGATTGCAGGCAAGTTCGACATGGATCAGCAATTCGGGGCGGCCATCGGTCTTTCGTTGTTTTCTCTGAATGCTGCTACTATTCGTCGGCGACAAACATCAAATCCGCGGGACTAAAATGCACTGAGGATCGCTTAAGAAAGGCAGCAGGAAATTCTCGATGGAGTTTGGACCTGACAAGGCATTTGTAGTTGAAGTGGACGCTAGCTCGCGCGAGCACGTTGCAAAGATTCTCACTGACGCGGGATATCAAGTCTCGAGCCAAATCGCTGCCACTTTGAAAATGGTGCTGGCGTCCATGCCCGATGTGATCGTTATGGGCGCGAGTCCTCCCGATCTTGACTGCTGCGACCTGCTCTCGGATATAAAGCGGTCGGAGCAGGCGCGGCATATTCGCGTAATCATGCTGGCCGAGGGCGGGACTGCGGAACGAATCCGCGGGCTCGATCTGGGCGCCGACGATGCGCTTTCTGTGCCATTCGACGATCGCGAGTTATTGGCTCGCGTGCGCGCTCAGCTTCGCGAGAAGCGTCCCGAGGACGATTTGCGCGCGAGCGTGCGTGATGGCCGGAATTCGCGGCGAGAAGCTCGTCGTGTTCTCAGCGCGCTCAATCGAGGACGACGTACACTGCGTCTTGGCGTCACGCTACTCATAGTTGTTGCGGCGCTCGCCACCGGCGGACTCGGCTTCCTCTACTGGCGTTCGCAACGACAAGACGTTCGCGTTTACACCGCGCTTGCGAAGTTGCAGACCGGAATCGCGAGCGAACGCGAACTGCTGGAACTGGCCCGCAAGGCAAGAGCCCAGGCGGAACAAAGCGCGACCGACTCCACCGAAGCGCAGCGCCAGGATCTAAAGCGACAAAACAAAGAACTGCGCGACAAGATAGCCGGGGCCGATCCATCGCAGGTGGCAGAACTCGAACGCCAGCTTCGGACGTCGAACGACCGCCTGCAGAAACTCGAAACCGAACGCACGGTTGCGCAGGATGTAATCCGCTCGTACTCGTCCAGCGTATGCCTGCTGCACGTAGTGGTTGGCTTTCGCGACAAAGGTTCGGGCCTGATTCTTCGCTACACCGCGATGACTCCCAACGGCTCACCGCCTCCGGAGGGGAATGGGCACACCCAGGTTCAGCTCGGTGGAATAGGTCCCGAAGTGCACATGGACGCCTTCGGAACGGGGTTTCTAGTTTCTGCCGACGGCCGCATCGTTACGAACCATCACGTCGTTGAGCCCTGGTGGAAGAACGACGACATCGCGGAACTGCTGAAGCAGGCGGTTGACCTCGAACCCAGAGTTGTCGAGATGACTGCGTACTTTCCCGGCATCTCTCATGGCATTCAGGTAACCTCGCAAAAAATTTCCTCCGATGCTGACCTTGCTGTGGTTGCCGGCAACATCTCGGGACTGAAGCTGAAGCTGCTGTCGATGGATGACAGTCCCAAGGCCGCCGTGAGCGGACAGCCGGTTGTGCTGATCGGCTATCCCACGGGCGTAGATGCGATTCTCGCGCGAACCAGCGAAGATGCTGTGCGCTCGATCGCCGCCAATACCAACGGAGATCCAACCAGCCTGGTCACCGAGCTGGCGCATCGCAACCTGATACGGCCGACCAACACGCAAGGGCACATCGGCGACGTCCTCGCCGACAAGATCATCTACGACGCGCAAACCACTTCCGGGGGATCGGGCGGTCCGCTGTTCAATGCTGAAGGCAAAGTGATCGCCGTAAACGTAGCCATGCTCCGCGACTTCGGAGGCTCGAACTTCGCGATTCCAGTCCGCTACGCGAAGCCGCTGCTGCCGCGTTAATTCATAAGGTTGGGATGAACAAGAAACAGTCATAGGAGAGCCGTCCGTCTCGGCCGTGTTTTGCCCGCGGTTGCTAAGAGTCCCAGGAGATCTAGCCTGTTTCGGTTCGAGATGTAGACCTTCTTGAAGTCCCCAACAGAAAACACGGGCGGAGGCGGGCGGTTCTCCTGCTTTTTCTTGTTTTTCTTCTTGCCCTAATAGTTAGGCGGAAGCCACCAGGCGAGCGTATTCCGAGTCAGCCTGCGGAGACATTAGAACCCAAAGGGTGTAGACGCCTAGAGCTGTTCCAAATGGAACATTGAGCAAGGCAATGAACGCCATCACTAAGGCTAGAGGACGGCCCCAGCTTTGTCGTTCAAGCAAGCTAAAGCCGGTAATCAAACTCACGCCTGCTTTTGCTAGAAGGAAAACAGCGATACCGCTCAGAAGTGGATGGATAAACGCCGGATGCTCCCCGCTGCCGTAGCGCCCAAAGATCGTGTTGGAAACAATCAGCAGTATGCAGCCACCGACAGCATGAAGAAGTGCGTAGGCGATCCACAGGATCCCAACTAACCTCAGATGTTGTTCGACGCGGCTAAGAAGCGTCCTGCCGATTACCGCATGGCCGCATTTGTTGCAAACCGTCTGATTGGCCACAAGTGCGTTGCCGCAGAAGTTGCAGTACATAGGGGATAGGTCTTCCTTCTGGATGCAACAACTTACTACAACTCCCTGATCGATAGTGAATACGCGAATTGTATCGGGGAAGTTCCAGAATGACCTCCGTAGAAGGTGCCTTTTAATCCCCCTGCATTTGCGTAGTCACTGAACATTCATTCTCTCCTCAACTTGTATTGACAATCGGCAACTAGGGTTGGCGACCGGAGGAATTCGAATGCTTTTTGAAACGAATACGAAGATTCAGGCCCCAACAAGGCTAGCGACACTCGCGTCATGCTGCCTGTTGACGTTAGGTTCGCTCGCGTTCGCCGCCGACCCCACTTCAGTCCCTTCTGCCAACCCGAAAGTTGCTGGGTTTTGGAAGGCAGACATTCTTTCACCTGAGCTTGTAGAAGCACCGGTCGCTCAAGGCGCAATCCCGGTGGAGAATCCATCCGCATTGGTTGGCTTCTATGGCTACAACAACGATGGTCCACTGCTCCCGGCTCCCGGCGCAGATACGACCGGAGTAGCAAAAATAGAAGCGTCTAAGACCGAGCCCGACAAGAACACTTACCTCATCCTGCGGAATCAGAAGGGATCCGATCCCAATTACAACTACGGTACCCACTTTCTGTTTCAGGGGCATGAGACGGGACAGACTGGCTACATCACGCGCATCAACCTCGATGCCGACGGACCACATCGCGTCACCCTGATGGCCGACCAGGACGTAAACGGCCTCCAGCTGCCAACGATCGACGGTTCCACCTGGTATCCGTTCTCTGAGCACCTCCTGTTCACTGTCGAAGGAGGCGCTCGTGGCGGCGTTTTTCAGTCCACTCTTGGAGATGACTCGAGCCGCACATTCAAATCGACGGTTGAAGATCTCGGCGGAATCATGGGCCGGGGCGGCTATGAGGGAATCCAGGCAGATCCCTGGGGCAACCTGATGATTGTCGAAGATTCCGGCGGAGCTGCGGGTGCCGTAAATAAGAACGCAAAACAGCCAAACAGCTTCGTCTTTCGTTTCATCCCTAATGATCCGCGTGATTTGAAGAAGGGTGGAAAGCTGCAGGCACTTCAGGTAATCGGGCGTTCGGGCTCTCCAATCATCTTCCACGCCGGTCAGGCTGATGCGGACATCCTGAGTCAGGACGTGAAGGACCTGCACACCTATGGCCTCGTATTCCGTACGAACTGGGTCACTGTCCAGAACACTACGAGCAGCACCGCTCCGTTCAACGCCAATGCTGCGGCAAAGGCAGCGAATGCGACGCCGTTCAAGCGGCCCGAAAATGGTCAGTTCCGTCCCGGCTCGAACTTCACCGAATTCTTCTTCGACGAGACTGGGGACACCAACGCACAAACTGAAGCTGGCAGCGCGTTCGGTGGCTTCGGCTCAATCATGAAGCTCCGGACATCTCCCAGATCGGATGTCGGCGCACTGCAGCTCTTCTTCTTAGGCGACCTCGACCACACTGGCTTCGACAACACAGCTTTCTGGACGAAGGACAAGATCGTCTTCGTGGAAGACCGCGGCGACGGTTTGCACAGCGATCACAGCGCCCTCGACTCTGCGTTCTTGTTTGACGTCCGGGTCAACTATGGAGCCTCAGGAGCACCACAACCGATTCGTCTGCTGGCCCAGGGACGTGATCCTTCGGCAACACTAGATTCCGGGTTTCTGGCCGTGAAAGGAACCAAGCTCCAGAACGAAGGAGACAACGAAATCACCGGCTGGCATCTTTCTAACGGCGATCCGGGCGTAGACGGCCTGCTGGGTGCGAGAAATCCGCATCCGTTCAAAGACGGATGGAGGCTCTTCTACACCGGGCAGCATGGCGACAACGTCACGTACGAGATCCTGCCATCAGCATCCGGACAACACGACCGCGATGACTTCAACGGCGGCCACGATCGCGACGATGATGAGTAATTAGTAATGCTTTTGCAGATAAAAGGGCGACATAAATGTCGCCCTTTCTTTCTTCAAAGCGAGCCTCGACGTTGTTTGAATGCTGCTAAACCTGCAAGTCCTGTGTGTCGGTATGCAGAGTTACTCTTCCCGCAGTGCTTCCAGAGGATCCAGGTGGGAAGCCTTCTGCGCAGGAACAAAACTTGCCATCATGGCGACAATGGTAAGCAATGCGATGGCCGCGCCCAGGATAGTAGGATCGGTGTTCTTCACTCCAAATAACATGCTGCGGGCGGCGCGCGACACCCACCACGACAGCGCCGCACCGGCCACCAGTCCGATGCCAAGCAGTTCAACAGCTTCCCGCATAACGAGTTTGAGAACGCGCATTCGGTCAGCGCCGAGCGCCATTCTGATGCCGATCTCGTTGCGCCGGCGCAGGGCCATGTAGGAGATCAATCCATACAGCCCAATCGTGGTCAGTACCGCAGCTAGTACTCCAAAAAATCCGGAGAGCGATGCCATCAGCCGTTCGCGGACGAGCGTGTCGCGAATTTGTGTCTTCAATACAGTGAACTGAATCAAGATTGCCGGATTAATCTCCGCCACCGCCTGCTCGACCGCGGTCGTAAGCGAATCGAGCTGCAGGTCGGAGCGCATTACGACGGAGCAACTCGTGTCAGGCTGTTTGTCCTGACCGCGCGGGACGAACGCAATCGGGGTCAACTCCTCACGCAATGTGCGGTATTTCGTGTCTTTTACAACACCGACTACCTGATACACCGATTCCGGTTTGCCTGCGCCTTCGTCGACTTTGAAAGTCTGCCCCAGCGGATCTTTGTCTTTAAAGAGTTTTCGTACAAATGTTTCATTGACGACTGCGACTGCGGGAGAGTTAAGCGTGTCGGAGAGGCTCACGTCGCGGCCGCGAAGAATCGGAGTGCCCATGGTCTTGAAAAATCCCGGACTCACCCGATCAAACCAGGAGACTTCCTGCAGCTCTTCTCCGGAAGCGTTCGTGTGGACCGAATCATTCCATCCATTTCCACTCACGGGAACGATGGAGACCCCGGCGGCCGCTTCCACTCCGGGAAGAGATTGCATGCGATCCGCGAGTTGCTGCTTAAAGCCATTTCTCATCTCTACGGGGATGTTGAGCTGAGTGAAATCGAGATCGGCTACCAGGATTCCCGTCTGCCGAAACCCAGCATCAACGGAGACGAGCTTCTGAAAACTGCGCACGAACAGGAGTGCACCTACCAGCAACACCATCGACAGCGCCACCTGCGCAACTACGAGCACTCGACGCATTCCGAGTCGTTCGCGCCCGCCGATCGCTCCGCGTGCTCCGGCCTTCATTGCCACAATGGGCGGCGTAGCCGTGGCCCGCATGGCTGGCGTAAGTCCGAAGAAAAGGCACGTGAGGACTGCAACCAATCCGCTGAAGCCAAGCACCCGCCAATCGAGTGTGACATCCAGTGCTACCTGTCCACCGCTCGTCATGAGAAAGGAGATCAGGACTCGAGTCAGAACCTGTGCGAGTAATATGCCCGCCGCCGCCCCGATTCCGGCTATGAGCAGGCTCTCCATCATCAACTGCTGGAGCAGTCGCGTACGCGACGCGCCCAACGCGAGCCGCACGGCGATCTCCCGTTCGCGTGCATTCGCTCTGGCAAACATGAGGTTCGCCAGGTTCGCGCAGGCAATCAGCAGCACAGTTCCCGCAATGGCCAGCAACATCCACAAGGGCTGCTCGTATTCCGTGCGCAGGTTAGAAATCCCAGCGCTCGCCGGATAGGCCGCCAACTTCCACGACAGGAACTCCTTGGCCTCTTTCTCCTTGTACCGTTCCGGAAGAGTCGCCTGGAAGACTCCCGGTGATATCGACTCCAACTGCGCCGTCGCCTTGGCCGGAGTCCATCCTGGTTTCAGACGGCCAACGACGGCCAACCACCATCCGTCGCGACGATCGAGTACTTTCCACTCGCCATCGATGATGGCTTCGCTGCAGATCGGTACGGCAACATCAAACGAGTGTCCCACCTCCATGCCGTAAAAACCGGCAGGAGTTACGCCGATGATCTCTGCGGGGTGCCCGTCAAGCGTAAGCTTGCTGCCCACAGCCGACGCGTTGCCGCCATATTCCCGTTTCCAGAACGGGAAGCTGATCACCGCTCCCGGCGAGCCGCAGCCCTTAGTGTCATCGGCCGACGAAATCAGCCGTCCGGCCGCCGGGAGCACGCCGAGGATATTAAAGAAGTCGCCACTTACGTAAATCCCTCGGGCAATACGCGATCTTCCACCGGTCGCAAGGTTGAAGCTGGTCGAGTTCCAGGCAGCGATCCCAGAAAATGCCTGCTCGTGGTCACGAATTTGTTCCCAAATCGGATTCGTGAAAGTGGAGAAGCTGCCGCGGAAATTTCCAGACCGCCCGTGGCTGTTGGAGGGCTTCAGGTAGACCAGCTCCTCCGGATTCCTCACCGGCAGACTGCGCAGCCGCACCGCGTTCAGCAACTGGAAGATCGCGGTATTCGCTCCAATGCCCAGCGCAAGTGACAGAATCGCCACCGCAGCGAATCCCGGACTGAGCCGCAAGCTCCGCAACGCATAGCGCACATCCTGACCGAGATGGGCCAGCGAGCCGCCATGCCATGGTCCACCTGCAGGCACTGGCTCAAAACGCGGCTGACGCGCCACTCGCCGCAGCCCATCGGCCAGTAGGTTGCGCTCATCGAGTTCTGCCAAAAGTGCAGCGTACGCGTCTTGCTCCGGAGTTCCTCGCGATTTCAGCTCTGCATAGCGGTCCTCGAGGTGCTGGCCGAGTTCCTCGACAATCGCCGCTTCGCGCGTAGATTCGAGTTTCAACAGCGCCAGCCGCTTTCTGACCTCGTCTCTGAACTCAGGCATTCTCCAACCCCGTAATACTGCTCATCGCTGCCACGAACGCTTGCCAGGTGTTGCGCTGCGCTCTCAGCACCTTCCGTCCGGCGGCCGTCAACCTGTAGTAGCGCCGACGCCGCTGACCGGCCTTCTCGGTCCAGCGCCCTTGGATCCATCCGCGATCCTCAAGCCTGTAGAGGAGCGGGTAGAGTGAGGCGACGTTGAACCGAAGCGTTCCGCCTGAGCGAGTCTCGATGATCTTGCTGATCTCGTATCCGTGCCGCGGACGGTCTTCCACTAGCGAAAGGATCATCAACTCGGCGCTGCCCTTCTTCAACTCACGATCCAGCATTGATGCTGCCATATATGTCTGTGCAATATATTGCTGAAGCACTGACGTGTCAATCGGCTTAGACCGTGGTGGCAATTGAAGGTTAGGTCGATTTTTCTGGCGCTGTTTGGTGGGCTGTTGGCATGCATGAGAACGGCCCACGGTCGCGGCCGTGGGCCGTTCTTGCCTTAGTGGTGCGAAGCGCTATTACCGTCAAAGGATGACGGTAATAGCGCGCTTACTCGTCCTTCTTGAAGAAGAAGTAGTCCGCGGAGTACGGCACGAGGGCTTGTTTTCCCACGTCATTTGCTGTGAAGCAACCGTCTGCGGGAGCTAATCCGCCTTTCGTATTCAAGCGTTGAATGAACGTGGTTCTACTCAGAAGCCTGCCGCCAGTTGGCCCATCTTCCGTCCCGATTGACTGCAGTAACAGGCAGGCAATGGCGCCGCTGTTCGGGCAACTCGGCTCGGAGCCGGCAGGGACCGCATTTACCTTCTGTGCCCAGACCTTGCTGCTGTCAAAGGAACTCTGCCAGGTCACGCTTCCGAAGGGTAGCGGGCTCGGGGCAATTCCGTTGGGGTGAGTGTCTGGGCTAAGGAAGTGGGTGATGATCTGCACCTGTTGTCCGAAGAACGTCGTAAAAAGAGTGGCTTCGGGACGAGCGTTGTTGGCGTTCCACGCAGCAGTAGAGGCACCCGCGCTCGTGGGAAGGCAAATATAACCCTGAGTCCCAACACCATGACCGAACAGGAATGCAGAATTCCCCTCCTGCACCTTAATGGTATCGGAAGTAGGCGGAGGCGTAACTCTTTGCGCAGCTGCTTGGCTGACAATACCGAATGCAGATCCGAGTACGACCGCGGCTGTGAACAGTCTTCGTCCTCGCGCAGTGTTTTTCATCGATTGACTAAAGTTGTGGCTCATTATTTTTTAGTTCTCCTTGTTATTTCCATTTTTGGGAAGAGTTAACGTTCTGAGGCAGACAATCAGGTCCAGGCGCAGTACTGACCAAAGCGCCTTGCCATGTATCTGCTTTGTTAAGTGCGTTGGGCCGACCTGGCTTGATTCCTCCGATTGGGGTCACGCAGGTTGAACATCAGGTTTGACTGGCTCCCAGAACGAAACCTAGGCAAAGCAGCGCTTCACAAATGGGACCCTCTCACGAATCTCGATTTGGAAATGCTTTCCCGACGCGCTGCATTGGATGCTGCTGAGAGCCCTTGACGAGTAAAAACTCCGTCATGCTTTTGTCAGCAATCCATCTTGTTGGGATGAGTGGAGCGCGTTGGCTTGAAGACGAACAGATCATGCCGAGCACGAGTTCTGCCGCCGGATACTCTTGCTTCGCCGCTTTTCGAATCCAACCGATAGCTTCACGCACGTCTGGCTGCACACCGATGCCGTTCAAATAGAAGAGACCAAGATGGAATTCCGCGGCTGCCAGTTTCTGACGTGCGGCTCGTGCAATCCAGTTCACTCCCGCGGACATGTCCCGCGGCCCTCCGAGTCCCTGCATCAACAGCACGCCAAGATCGTTCTGCGCCGGCGAGTAACCGGAGAGTGCCGCACGCTGAAACCACTTGAAGGCTTCGTGAAAATCTAGCGGCACACCGTCTCCCCTGGAGTAGGCATATCCGATGTTGGTCTGCGCTTCTGCATTCCCCTGATTCGCCGCCTGCAGGAACCAGCGCGCGGACTCAACCGGGTCCCTGGGCACCCCAGAGCCCGCATGAAACGCATGCGCCAGTTTAAGTTGATCGTCAACGTAGCCTTTCTGGGCTCTTTCACGCGCCCGATTCAGGTCGTTGATGTTTTGGGCCGGCAATGCACCAGAGAGAAGTGCAGACCCCAGCAAGAAAGCGATCTTCCTGAAACAGAACCGATAACCATACTGACGAACCATTTTCTTACCTCCAAACAGAAAGAGGCCGCCTGTGCTGAAACCCAAGCACCAGGCGGCCTCCGGTTGTCGCGGTCGGCCGAATTTATCGAATCAGTTCAACACCAGCGAATTTTCTTGGTTACTACCTCCGCGGAGATCGGGAGACCGTCGTGGATTTTGAGGCACGCGATCTCCCCATATCCCATCTCCCTGCAATAGCGGATCACCGCCTGCCATGCGGGATGAAGCGCTGCTTCCTGCTCATCCTGTCCCGAAACGGTCCCTCGGACGAGGGGAACCTTAGGTGCGCTGGGGACACGTGACATACCCAAGCCTCTAGTTAGTTCAATACTCAGAAGACGGCTTGACAGTTACAAGGCAGTCCAGGGAGCCTGCCTGCTCAAACAATAGACACCGCAAATCCAGATACGTTTGGGCATTTGTAGATGTTTTTTTATAAAGCACCGAAGATCACGTGATCCAACTATCGGACCATCAAGCAATCGGGTGATCGGGCGATCGGGCGAAGTCAGAACCGTCCGCGGTAGCGGATGGGTGAGCGCATCCCGATCGACTCGCCGATATTTCGTGACCGCTCCCGAACTTCATCGTTGACTGTAAACACTTCGAGCGATTTTCGACGCGCTGGAGTTCTGTTGGCGTTCCTAATTCGTGGATTGCTAAGCACAGGGCTACTCATTCATAGAGGTGCGCAATGTGCACCAGTGCTTGTCGCAACACGACGGTCAACGAAACCGGCGAGCCTCGCGCTGTTGTTGTGGGAAGGACGCGAAGTCCAGACCGATGCGCAGACCGTTGGAATTCAGCAGCGCTCGGCTGAGTGTCTAATTACTGGGTTGTCCGAAGGCACGAATCTGATTTAAGGCGGTCGAGCGTCAATGAGTGAAATCGCCTGATTACGTAAATCATGAATCTGCCTGCCCCGGGTGCAGGGATCGTAAGTTACGATATGACCTGTTCCCGCCGATGCAGTTAGGCGTTCATATGAAGGCGAATGTCTTCCGGTTAGCACTCATCCTCCTGGTCAGTTGTGGTTGTGCACGCGCTTACCCCGGCCCAGTTCCCGGCACAGAAGACATTCCAAAACTGATCGCCGCATCTTCACTGGTGTGCAAGGGTGAGGTTACAGACGCTCCCCCACTAATCTTCGTCCAATCTTCTGAGAGCATCCCTCGAATGACCGCAGTTGGTCACGTGCGGCCAGACCGCTGTTATAAAGGCACGCCTCAAACCTCCTCTATTTCGGTTCTGTTCGACGGATTTCCCATCGGCAATGGGCCCTCATTCGTTCTTCGCAAAGGCGATTATCGACTGTTCTTTCTGATGCAGCAGGACGGGAAGTATGCCGTTGTCGACACTTGGTTTGGTGCGCTCCCCATCTCTCGCGAACTCGGTGAGACCGTGGACGGCGCAGACCCTCTGTACTTACTTGAGTTAGATCTGAAGGCCGGATTGCGAGATCCAAATCCGGAGCGCGTGCTTGACAGTATCCGGATGCTCGGCAACGTGAAACAGCTTCACTCCACCGCAGAGCTAAAGAAGCTGGAAGCAAGTTCGAATCCGCTCGTGAAGACCTATGTTTGGCAAGCGCTGCTACGGTTGAAGGACTACTCGGTTCTGCCCGAGGTTGCGGAATTCTTCGCGAACCAGCCGCCCGCTCCGCACGAACTTTTACTGCCGCGCGATCGTTTGTTCCAAATGCAATTTGCATTGCAATCCGAAATCGCGGTCATCCGTGACTCGACCACCCTCCCGTATCTGGAGCAGTTTGCGACCAGCGGCCACGATTACCACCTGCGAATGTCTGCTCTGCAAGCGTTGAGGAGAATCGGATCCTTCCACAGCGCAAGAACGTATCTCAAGGAATTGGACGACTCCAATGCAGATAACGGTTTTTCGGCGATGCAGGGACTTCTATCGCTGGCTGGCGGTGGCCCAATCGACTGGGTGCCTACATGGAAGCATTTCGACGAGACGCCAGGATACTACGCCACGGAGTGCCGGGAGTGGTGGGCTGCAGAAGGCGAGCAGAAAGCCAAATCTCAAGCGCAACATACGTTACGCTTCGTCTTAAGTTTGCCCGACAACGTCCGCTCCGATTTCGTCCAAATCCATTACGTTGCATTCAGGTCGGGGAACGGTTACGCCGACATCTTGCGCGAGCCAGCGAAGCAGAACGCGTATGAGTTGGCGGAACCAGCCGAAAAGTTGAAGGTCCTCGCCTATCTTCCCGGCTGTCAATTCGAGGTACTGGAATTGAGCTCTGGCATAACGCCTACCCAATCATTGTTGTGTCGGCCGTTGCGGACGGCTCAACTAAAAGGGCAGATAACGAACCCCGAACTGTTTGCCGGCAAGTCAGCGGTTGTGGAGCTTTCAGTTGTGGCGCACCAGATTTTCGGCGTGGTGGGCGGAGGTTTTACGACGTTCCGCTTGGCTGTTTCTCCCATCGACTCTAGTGGCGGATTCATGCTTTCACTTCCAGATTTCACCACTGATCCGTCAGTGCAGGGCTGGGGAAAAGAAGTCGGATGGCAGTTCGTCATAAGCCAACCCAGAACGAGCAACATCATGTTTCGGCTCCGCGCCGCCGACTCGGACGATAAGGCTCCTGGGCTCGCGATCCAATCGTCATATCCAAACGTTGTTAAGTTCACAGCCGTGGCGAATTAGTGCGGTGCGCGTACTGCGACATGAGACCTTAACGAGTGTGAAATCGCCATTTCACTCACAGTCAGGTTCTGAGTGAAATCGCCTGATCTCAACACCTATCCCAGCGAACGATATACTTCGCCACGATGTCTTCCAAACTAAAGAATGCGCTTTCTACCGTTTACGCCACTGTGATTGTTATCGTGTGCGTGCTTTTGGCGACAATCTGCATGGTTCAAGCTTGGAGTGAAAGAGCCAGCAGGGGTACCGCAGCAGCATTCGCCATCTTCGCGTTGTTATTCGTCAATATATCCATAGTCCTATTGTTTCAGGCTTACAGGTACTTCGAATACCGACGAGTGCTTGCAACGCTCGGTTTTTTGCCTCTGGACTGGAAAAAGGCTCCATTTAATGACTTGGTGCTTCGTGCCATTTTCCAGAATCGCA
>DATMPC010000110.1 GCA_035567895.1 Terriglobales bacterium
TGTGGGTTTATGAACGCCATGGCCGCTGCTACCTATCTTGCTGCGAAGGGAGTTCCTTTCCGCACGGCCCACGAGTGTATCGGTAAGGCCGTAAGTGCTTGCCTCGATCGAGGCTGCGAACTGGCTGATTTAAGTTTGGAGGATTTGAAGCAGTTCAGTCCGGCGTTTGATCGCGACTTTTATTCCGCGATCACGCTGGATGCTGTTCTTGGTTGTCACGATGTTCCAGGCGGTACCGCTCCCGCACAGGTGCGAGCGGCTCTTGAAAATCTCGAACAGCGCGTACGCGCGCTACAGGAGGCACTCCATGCTCACGCGTAGAGCGATCCTGCCGGATGTTGAGCGGATCCACAAACTGATCGGTGAATACTCGCCCGACGGCACGCTGCTGCCGCGGACACTCGCAGAATTGTCAGAGAACGTCCGCGACTTCATCGTCGTCGAAGACGAAGGCGAGATCATAGCCTGCGGCGCGCTGCACTTCTACGGACGGCACTTGACCGAGATCCGCTCCATCGCCGTCTACCCGAAGCACAAGGGCAAAGGGGCTGGCCGCTTCCTGATCGATGCGCTGCTCGAAGAAGCCGCGCACCACGAGATCACGTGTGTCTGCCTGTTTACGCGGATTCCGGACTTCTTCGCAAAGTTCGGATTTGAATTCGCCAGTCGCGAGGTACTGCCGGACAAGATCTACAAAGACTGTCTGAAGTGCCCCCGGCTTCACGCTTGCGACGAGGTCGCGATGTATCGTGGTTCGCTGCCCAAGGTTACGCCGGTGAAGCTGGAGGACATCCAGGTTCCCTTGTCAGCGTTGCGGGCTTAGACAGTACCGAAAAAAGGTCTTACTGAGCGCGGCAGGAGCGTGTGCTAGCATCTGCTCTATGAAGTACGGTGTCGTTTTCGAACAGGATGAAGATGGCATGTTCGTTGCCACTTGCCCGGCTTTGCCCGGCTGCATCTCACAAGGTCGCACCAGAGGAGAGGCGCAAGCCAATATCCGCGAAGCGATCTCAGCCTATCTGAAGAGCCTGCGCAAACATGGGGAACCAGTTCCACCCGGCATAGAAGAAGAGGTAGTGGAGATTGCTGGGATGAAGCTGTAGGTAGTCTCCGGTGCCGATGCGGTCAAGGCTCTTCGAAAAATAGGCTACGAACTGGACGAACAGCAAGGTAGTCACATCGTTGTTCGTCATCGCCAGCCGCCACACAGAAGGCTGTCTATCCCGAATCACTCGCCAAAGGTACTCTGCGGGCCCTCATTCGGCAGGCGGGACTAACAGTCGAAGAATTCCGCGACCTGCTTTAGGGGATTCTTACTTTTGCGCCTTCTGCGACTTCGCTCCACTTAGCTTGGCTTTCAGGGCTTCACGCTTCTCGCGCATCTTCACCACTTTCTTGTGCCTGCGATTGTCGCGTGACTTATCACCATTGACTAAAGACATTGGGCTCCTTATATCTATCGTGCATTATCTCAGTGTCCAATTGTATCGCCTGTTGCTTGCATTCTTCCGGCCGAGGGCGGCCGGAACGACGTTGTCCTTCATCGCTCCACAGCGTAGGTGTAATCCTCGCGCTCGTGCGCAAATGATTGCGCGACTTTCAGAAATGCCTTCGCGGCGTGCGAGAGCTTCGATCGCTTGCGATAGACGATGCGCAATTTGCGTTCGAATTGCAGTTCGGGCACCGATACGCTTACCAGCTTAGGTCCAAGTTCTTCCTGGACCGAAATGCGCGGTAATAGAGCGACGCCATTCCCCATAGCAACGAACTTTTTGATCGATTCAATCGTCGGCAACTCGACGTTCATGTTGAGTGGAGTTTTGGACCTGCGAAAAGCATCGATGACCTTGAGGCGATAAGGCGATTGCACATTGTGCGCGATGAAAACTTCGGCGCCGAGTTGCTGAATCTTCACATGCGATTGCCCGCTAAGCGGATGCTTGCGGTGAACGACGAACGTGAGCTTGTCGCTATAGACGCAGATTGATTGCAACTCCGGTGAATTTGGACGAAAGGAAATCACGCCAAGTTCCGCATTGTGATTGAGCAGATCGTCTGGGATTCGGCTGGCCAGCGAGCGCAAAACCGTGATCTTGATCGTCGGATAGAGCCTGCGAAATTCATCAAGGACCGGCAATAAATAGAGACAGGTGAACTCGTTGGCGGCTATGCTCAGCTTCCCACGATAGAGTTGGCGCAGCTCCGTGAGGGCTCCCTGGGCCTCGGTGCGCAGGTTCACCATTTTTTGCGCGTATTCGTAGACTACTTGGCCCGCATCGGTCAGCGTGCCGTCGCGTGAAGCACGATCCAGGAGCGGCTCACCCAGCTCTTCCTCCAGCTTACGTATCGTCTGGCTGATGGCGGGCTGGCTGCGATGCAGCTTCTGCGCGGCGCGCGAGAAGCTCCCTTCCTGCACAACGGCCATGAAAGTCTGAAGCTGAAAGAGGTCCATTCCGGTAATCAAGCCTGCTTATACGGCTATAAGCAAAAGCCCATACTAACACGATGGATTATGATTCCATAACAATTATAAGCTTGGATTATAGGCATTCCGGCCTTGAGAATGGCTGTTGGCCACTTAGCTCATTGAGGAGAGCCATGGAACGAATCACGATCTTCGACACAACCTTACGCGATGGCGAGCAGTCTCCGGGTTGCAGCATGAACATTCACGAGAAGCTGCGGATGGCGCAGACTCTCGACGCTCTCGGAGTCGACGTGATTGAGGCCGGCTTTCCCATCGCCTCGCAGGGAGATTTCGCGGCGGTAGAGCAGATCGCCCGTGAAATCCGGAGGCCAACTGTTGCGGCGTTAGCTCGCTGCAAGCGGGAAGATGTGGAAAGTGCATGGGCGGCGGTCCGCGATGCCGAGCGTCCACGCATCCACACGTTCCTCGCGACCTCCGATATTCACCTGGAGTTCAAACTGAAGATCACTCGCGCGGAGGCGCTTCAGCAAACGCAAGAAGTGGTGTCGCTGGCGAAGTCGCGCTGCGACGACATAGAGTTTTCCCCCGAAGATGCCACGCGCTCAGACTTCGATTTCCTTTGCGAAGTGCTCGAAACCGCGATCGAATCGGGCGCGACAACGCTAAATATCCCCGACACCGTCGGCTATACACTTCCAGCCGAGTACGGCGCCCTGATCGCCAACCTCTGCAAAAAAGTCAGCAATGTCGATAAAGCCGTCGTCTCCGTGCATTGCCATGACGATCTTGGCCTCGCAGTGGCCAACACTCTGGCAGGCATCGAAGCCGGAGCACGGCAGGTGGAGTGCACGATCAACGGCATCGGCGAGCGGGCGGGGAATGCGCCTCTCGAAGAAATTGTCATGGCGATGCGCGTTCGCGCCGATCGCATGCAGTATCAAACCGGCATTGAGAGCAAGTTGCTCTATGCCGCCAGCCAGCAGTTAGCCGGAATGATCAGCTTCGGGCCGCAGCCGAACAAACCTGTCGTTGGAGCGAATGCCTTCGCGCACGCCGCAGGCATCCATCAGCACGGCATGCTGTCGAATCCTCTCTGCTACGAGATTATGACGCCGGAATCGGTCGGCGCTCCGGGAACGAAACTCGTTTTGGGAAAGCACTCCGGACGTCACGCACTGCAGGCCCGATATGGCGAACTCGGATATCGGCTTAGCCCTGCCGAGGTGAAAGAAATTTATGCGCGGTTCATCGAACTGGCCGACCGCAAAAAGAACATCTACGACCAGGATCTGCTGTCACTGTTGCCGATCGAGCGGCGTTCGGCTCGCGCGAGCGCACCCGTGACAAATGTTGGCGCACCTAGTGTGAGTTAGTGATTCGAGGCGAGAGATGAGGCTTAAGGTTGCGGTTCTGCCCGGCGATGGCATCGGGCCAGAGGTGATGAAGGTAGCCACGAAGGTTATCCGCACACTGGCAGACATCAGCGGATTCGAGTTCCAGTCTCAAGAGTACCCGATTGGCGGTGCAGCGCTGGATGCGACCGGTTTCCCGCTTCCCAAAACGACTCTCGACGCCTGCCTCGACAGCGACGCCGTTCTGCTCGGCGCAGTAGGCTCGGCAAAATTCGATTCCCTCCCCCAGAACCGCCGTCCCGAAGCTGGATTGCTGCAGCTCCGCATCGCCCTTGGTGGATTCGCGAACCTGCGACCCGCGATGGCATACAGCTCTTTGACTGAGTGTTCTCCGTTGCGCGCGGCGATCGTTGCCGGAGCCGACATTCTGTTCGTCCGCGAGCTACTTGGTGGACTTTACTTTGGCGAACCTCGGGGCTTCGATGCTGCCACACACTCAGCTTTCAACACCATGCGCTATAGCGAGTCCGAGATCGAACGGGTCGCGCGTGTGGCTTTCGAGCAGGCTCGACAGCGCAAATCGAAGGTCACATCGGTCGATAAGGCCAACGTGCTCGAGACCTCTCAGCTCTGGCGCAGCGTGGTCAAACGCGTTGCGCAATCCTACCCAGATGTCGCGCTCGACCATTTCTACGTCGATGCTTTCGCGATGCACCTCGTAACGACACCGCAGCGCTTCGATGTTGTCCTAACGGAGAATCTGTTTGGCGACATTCTGTCTGACGAGGCCGCTGCGATCACCGGCTCCCTGGGCATGCTGCCGTCAGCCAGTATAGGCGGTGCGGTCAATCTCTATGAACCAGTACACGGATCGGCGCCGGATATTGCTGGTCGCAACCTTGCAAACCCGCTCGGCGCGATCGCGTCGGCGGCGATGATGCTGCGCTACACGGCAGCCTTGCATCGCGAAGCCGACGAGATGGAAACTGCGATTCGCTCCGTGCTAGCGCAGGGGTATCGCACGGCAGACATTCATCGTTCGCCCAGCGAACAGCAGGTTTCGACCACCGAGATGGGGAGCCTTGTCGAAGAAGCGCTCACTGGAGCGGTGATCCGCAGGCAGGCCTATCACGCGGTATAAGCAAGACAAGTGGAGACGCAGCATGCTGCGTATCCAACAGGCAGACTGATACAAGATGTTGGCCAAGACACTCTTCGAAAAACTTTGGGAGCAGCACATCGTCCATCAGGATCCGGATGGTCGCGCGCTGCTCTATATTGATCTTCATCTCGTGCACGAGGTGACGTCACCGCAGGCGTTCGAAGGACTTCGTCTAAACGGTCTCCGTGTGCGCCGGCCCCAGTTAACCATCGCGACAGTTGACCACAACGTTCCCACCACTCCGAATCGGCACATCATTTCCGATCCGATCGCGGCGCAGCAAATTGAGACCCTGCGCCGAAACTGCCGTGACTTCGGCGTGCAGTTGTTCGATATCGGTTCATCAGAGCAAGGCATCGTGCACGTGATTGGTCCGGAGCTTGGACTCACGCAGCCGGGCAAAACGATCGTCTGCGGGGACAGCCACACCAGCACTCACGGAGCTTTCGGCGCTCTCGCATTCGGAATCGGGACCTCTGAAGTTGAACACGTTCTCGCTTCTCAATGCCTGTGGCAAAAGAAGCCTAAGACGATGCAGATCGTCGTCGACGGTGAGCTGCCGCTGGGTTCGACTGCGAAAGACATTGCATTAGGAATTATTGGCCGCATTGGCTCCGACGGAGCTACGGGACACGTAATCGAATATCGTGGAGCAGCGATTCGCGCTCTCACCATGGAAGGTCGGATGACGCTCTGTAACATGAGCATTGAAGCTGGAGCGCGCGCAGGAATGATCGCGCCCGACGAAACCACCTTCCGGTATGTTCGTGCACGCCGTTTTGCCCCGCCCAGCTTCGAGAAAGCGCTCGCGCACTGGCAAACGCTTCAATCGGATGAGGGGGCGCGGTTTGATGCAACGGTCAGAGTCGACGCTGCCGCTCTCGAGCCTTACGTTACATGGGGCACCAATCCGGGAATGGTAGCTCCCATCACGGGACGAGTTCCCGATCCGAACTCAGCGGCATCCGAGACGGAACGCGCTGCAACAGCACGAGCCTTGGAGTACATGAACCTGAAGCCTGGCACAGCGATGGAAGACATCGCCATAGACCGCGTCTTTATCGGCTCGTGCACGAATGCCCGCATCGAGGATCTGCGTGCTACGGCGGAACTGGTCCGCGGATATCACGTGCATCCGCGAGTACAGGCGATGGTGGTGCCGGGATCGCAGCAGGTGAAGCGCGCTGCGGAGTCCGAAGGACTCGATCGTGTCTTCCGCGCCGCAGGATTCGACTGGCGCGAATCCGGGTGCTCGATGTGCCTTGGGATGAATCCCGACATACTCCAGCCAGGAGAGCGTTGCGCCTCGACCTCAAACCGCAACTTTGAAGGTCGCCAGGGCCGCGGTGGACGCACTCACCTGGTAAGCCCGCCGATGGCGGCAGCAGCAGCCATTACCGGGCACTTCACCGACGTCCGCAAATGGCGGTACAAAGAGGCACAATCTGCATGAGGCCTTTTCGCGAACACACCGGCATCGTGGCGCCGCTGGATCGCAGCAGCGTCGACACGGATCAGATCATCCCCAAGCAGTTCCTCAAGCGCATTGAGCGCACAGGATACGGAGATTTCCTCTTCTACGACTGGCGCTACACAGGCGATGGCAAGCCGCGAGCCGATTTCGTATTGAATCATCCTCAGTTCGCTGGAGCTTCAATCCTGATCGCGGGAAAGAATTTCGGATGTGGTTCCTCACGCGAACATGCGGCGTGGGCTCTATCGAATTACGGTTTTCGCGTGATTATCGCGCCCAGTTTCGCCGACATTTTCACTACCAACGCCGGCAACAATGGATTGCTGTTGGTAACACTCCCCGAGCAACAAATCTCTACGTTGCTCAATCGCGCACAGCAGGCTCCTGGCTACGAAGTGCATGTCTCGCTAGTGGAGGAGACAGTTCGCGACGACCAAGGCTTCGGAGCAGGCTTCGAGATTGACGACTTCCGTCGCACCTGCCTGCTCGAAGGGCTTGATGAAATCGGACTCACGCTGAAGCATGAGTCCGAGATCGCTGCCTACGAAGTGAAACTCGCCGCCCGCGGATGGTAGACGCGACTATTTACCCAGCGTTTCTAGCCGCCAGGCACAGACCTATCTAACTACTGCACCGTGAGGGTCCCAGAACCCGTTACTCCATTTGCGGTCGCCGTAATTGTCGTCGTTCCGCTCGCAGCATTGAGAACTATGCCAGTGTTAGCGTTTATCGGAATATTTGCGTTTGAAGAGGTCCAAGTAGCGTTTACAGTCTGCCCGGAGCTGTCTTTCGCTTGAAATGTCAGAGTAGACCCAGAGGACGCAATAAAGGTAGTGCCAGAACTCGACGTGCATCCAGCAAGGCAAGAGATCGTAAGACCGCCGCCGCCTCCCGTGGTTACAGTAAGAGTGGTGCTGCCGCTTTGCCCACTCTGGCTGGCCGTAATGGTGGTAGTTCCAGTTTGAAGCGCTGTGGCAAGGCCGGCGCTGTTGATGGACGCAACACTCGATGAAGAGGAACTCCAGGTCACCGAAGAAGAGACATCCTTGCTAGTGCCATCGCCGAAACTGCCTATCGCAGTGAACTGCTGGGTCTTAGTCAATTGTAAGGAAGCATTTGAGGGCGTGACCGATATGGCGACCAACGAATTGGCGTCTGGAAAGAACTTTCCGCAGCTCACAGTAAATGCTATTGCGCTAAGCAATGACACCAGTGTCCAGCGATATGAATTCACTGATGCAAACCTGGAATGCCTAATGCTTGACAGACACTTCAACATGCGATGTACGGCCTCCTGAGCAGATGAACGAAGCTTCGGGCACTAGATGCGCGAAAAGTTATGGAGCTTCGCCCATCGGACCCTAACCAACCGACGCGCGCAACTCCGACACGCTCTCGGCAACCTCCAGGGCTTCAGCAAGATCGGCAATTAAGTCTTCAGCATCCTCGATTCCAACAGATAGGCGAATCAAGTCCTGCGGCAATTGCCGTTCGGCTGCAACCTGGGCAGGCACGCTCGCGTGTGACATCCGTCCCGGCAGACTAACAGATGATTGTAGTCCTCCGAAGCTCACCGTAATGGGGAACAGCTTGAGAGATTCCACGATTTGGCGAGAAAGGTTGAGAGAGCCGGTTTCGAAGCTTACTACTGCCCCATTTCCTCGTGCCTGACTCGCGTGAATAGCGAAATTTTCTTTGTCCAGCAACGAGGGGTAATATGTGCGCTTCACCGCGGGATGGTTCGAGAGAAAACTTGCGACTTGTTCCGCGTTGTCCTGTTGACGATCGACGCGGAGCCCCAGCGTTTTGATCCCTCGCAAGAGTAGATACGAGTCGAAGGGACCTAGTACCGCTCCTTCCCCGTTTTGGATTAGATAAAACTCTTCTGCTAGCTGCGCATCTCGCACGACCACCGCTCCCGCGACGACATCGCTGTGTCCGCACAGGAATTTTGTCGCGGAATGGATGACGACGTCCGCCCCAAGAGTAAGCGGGTTCTGCAGATAGGGAGAAAGCATCGTGTTGTCAACACATAGGAGGGCATCTCTGTCGTGAGCGAGTTCCGCCAAAGCGGCAATGTCTACAACTTTCAACAGGGGATTGGTGGGTGTTTCGATGTGGACGAGCCGCGTGCGATCGCTGAATGCGCGCGCGAAATCTTCGACGGCTGATCCGTGAACATAGCGCACATAGACTTCCGATCGCTTCAGAATCTTGGAGAAGAGGCGACACGTCCCACCATAGACATCGTCGATAACCAGGATCTCATCGCCCGGCTTGAGTAGCCGCGTCACCGCCGTAAGAGCCGCCAGTCCACTCGCAAACGCAAACGCTCGCGTTCCGTGTTCCAGCTCTGCAAGCTGCTGTTCGAGAACAGTCCGCGTCGGGTTGCCGCTGCGAGAATAGTCGTAAGCGCTGAAATCGAGCGCTCCTTCCTGCTCGAAAGTCGCGGTCTGGTAAATAGGGGTCGAAACCGCCCGATGCGGATCACCCGGACAACCGTTCGATTGGACAAGTTTCGTATTGATCTTCATGACGCTACGCTCGCTATGTACGCGGTGCTGCTACAAGCCTCTGCCTTGCTCAGTGCGTGCTCAAGATCGGCAATGATGTCAGCGGGATCTTCGAGTCCCACGGAAAGCCGAATCAGTCCATCGGGAATGCCTAGGGCTTCGCGAGTCGCAGGCGGAATATCCGCATGTGTCATGCTGGCCGGATGCGTGATCAATGTCTCGGCTGCGCCAAGGTTCTCCGCAAGCGCGCAAAGCTTGACTGACTTCATTAGCTCCAGCGCCGCAGGAGTTCCACCAGTCACTTCAAAAGACAGCATTCCACCGTGTGCCCCATGCTGACGGCAGGCCAAGTCGTATTGCGGGAATGAAGCCAGTCCCGGATAGAAGACTCTGGTGACGCTGGGATGATTTTCCAGCCATGTTGCGACGGCCAGTGCATTTTCGGAATGACGCTCAAGACGCATTATGAGCGTCTTGAGTCCACGTAACGTCAGCCAGGACTCCAACGGAGACTGAATGCAACCGATCGTCTTCCGCACGAGTCGAAAGCGCTCGAGCAGCGCCTCGTCTTTCGTTGCGAGCGATCCACCCACAGTGGCGTTGTGGCCTTCGATGTACTTGGTAGTCGACAGCACGCTGATGTCAGCGCCAAGTTCAAAGACTGGCTGAAGCGCTGCGGTGAGAAATGTGTTGTCCACGGCAAGCAGTACGCCGGCCTGGCGCGCCGCGCGGGAAATCGCGGCAATGTCCGTGAGTTTCAGGGTGGGATTAGCAGGGGTTTCAATAAAGATCAGCTTGGTTCGAGGCTCAATCGCAGCTTCAACGGCTGCAATGTCCGAAGTATCGACAAAGCTCGCGCGTACGCCCACGCCCTCGAGCACTTGACGAAACAGGCGGACTGTTCCGCCGTAGACAACATCAGAGATGATGGCGTGGTCGCCCTGTTTCAGGATCGACAGAAAAAGGGTGGTGATCGCAGCCATCCCCGTGGAAAAGCACAATGTGGGCGCGCCTTCGAGGGATCCCAGAACATCCTCGAGCGCAGAAACCGTGGGGTTTGCCGCCCGTGAATAGGTAAAGCCTTTGTGAACACCGACGGCCTCCTGCACATAGGTTGTCGTTTGATAAATGGGGGTAAGAATCGCGCCTGTGGCTGAATCGGGCAAAAGATTGCCGTGGATGGTGCGAGTACAAATGCCGCGCGTATCTGAAGACATGAAATCCTCCCGCGTGAACTGGATTTTTTAGGCTGAAAATACGAAGACCGCCGGGAACCCCAGGCGGCCGCTCACGATCAGGAAGATTTGCTACTCGACTCTCAAGCTCCCGATGTGGACAGTACACCGCCCGGGGTGCACATGGCCATATACATTCGGGTCCGATTGAGAGGAGTCATTGGGTCAATCCGGTTCTTGCACCGGATTCAGTGATTCTACACATCGGCCCGAGTCTGTCAACCGCGACATTCTTCTTGTCCGTCCAGCATTGCCAGAATAGGATTTAGCGGCTGTTGAGCTTTCCATGAAACTCAACCCACCTCTCCTCAAAAGCACCATCGTCGCAGCGTTGGGCGGCCTGCTGTTCGGGTTCGACACCGCCGTGATCTCCGGCACGACGCGTGGGCTTACCGATCAATATCATCTCTCACCCAAGTCTTTGGGAATAACTGTTGCAAGCGCTTTGGTGGGCACTCTGATCGGCGCGGCACTCGCGGCGAGTCCTGGCGATCGGTATGGGCGCCGCGACAGTTTACGCGTGATGGCCGTTCTTTATTTTGTTTCAGCGCTCGGCTGTGCCTTTGCCTGGAATTGGCCGGCGTTGGTGTTCTTCCGATTCATCGGGGGATTGGGGATTGGCGGATCGTCGGTGCTCGGGCCCATGTACATCGCCGAGATATCACCGGCGGCATGGCGCGGACGCCTAGTCGGATTCTTTCAATTCAACGTCGTCTTCGGAATTCTGCTGGCTTATCTCTCAAACTATCTCCTGAGCCTGGCTGGCTTCGGCGCTTCGGAATGGCGTTCGGAATTGGGAGTAGCGGCAATCCCAGCGTTCTTGTTTTTCCTGATGCTCTTCGGCATTCCGCGGAGTCCGCGCTGGCTCGCGGAAGTTGGCAGAATCGATGAGGCACGCGCCGTCCTGCGACGAATCGGCGAAGAGAACTACGAGCAGCGGTTGCGCGAGATTGTAGACTCGATCACTCAAGCGAAAGCCCTGGGCAAGGAGGCTCTCTTTCAGAAACGCTATGCCCTGCCAGTCTTTCTGGCGATTTCGATCGGCTCGTTCAATCAACTCTCAGGAATTAACGCCATCCTCTATTACCTGAACGACATCTTCGCGCGCGCTGGGTTCGGCAAAGTATCAGGCAACCTACAAGCAGTGGCCATTGGAGGAACGAACCTCATCTTCACGATGCTGGCAATGTCTGTGATCGACAGGATCGGGCGCAAGACTCTGCTGCTGATCGGCTCGGTGGGAACCATGCTTTGTCTCGCGGGCGTCTCCGTAGTCTTCGCCACCCATCGTAACGAAGAGTTGCTGGTATGGCTGCTCATCGGTTACATCGCCTTCTTCGCCGTCTCACAGGGCGCGGTGATTTGGGTATACATCAGCGAAGTCTTTCCAAATGTCGTCCGGGCCAAGGGACAGAGTCTCGGCAGCTTCACTCACTGGGCGATGAATGCCCTGATCTCTGGCGTGTTCCCGCTGCTGGCGGCACGTTCCGGCGCTTATCCTTTTATGTTTTTTTCCTTAATGATGATCGTGCAATTCTTCGTCGTGCTCTTTATCTACCCTGAGACCAAAGGGATCACGCTGGAGGATATGCAGAAGCGCCTTGAAGGATCAAAGTTCGCAGCGCATTCGTAAAAATCTCCGCCAAGTACTAGGTTCTTCGCCTGATTGGAAGGCGCTCGCAGATTGCTATCCTCGAAGGATGATTGCCGATTTCGCCAATCTGGTACTCGGGCTGCTCGTGGCTCTCTTTCATCGCCCCATCGCCAATTTCATTCTGGATCGCGAGCAGGCGCTGGACAGTTTTTTCCGGCGTCACGGCGTGCACTTCCCGGAACCTCCCAGCCAGGCGACTGCCCACAACATCTACTTCTGTCTGGGTCTATTCATCTCGCTTTTTTCTATCGCCCACATCTGGCTCAGCCTGTAATTAGCTCAATCTATTCCGATTGACTATTTCTTGCGGGCACTGCAGGTCTGCGACAGCACATCTACCTTGAACACAAGAAACGCTCGAGCAGAATGAGGCTTCTCGGAGGTACTCGAATCGGGGTGGTTTGTGGCAGATGCTGCTCCACTACTTGCGGATTGGGTGTCTACGAATGCACCGGTCACCTTAATCTGCCGGCCGACACGCGAGGACAGGTCCTCCGAGCTGTAGAGTTTCACTTTGGCATTGCGTTGCGTCTGAAGAATGTATGTACCACTCTCGTCCTTTGCCAGGCACCCCTTCATCGAGCGTTCGCCTCCCGGCGCTACCCCGCGATGCGATCGGGATGACGGGGACGAAGTAGTTGGTCCTGGCGGCAAAGCTTGGCCTAGACCGGCAACAGTCCAGAACGAAAACAACAATATGACCGCCGTACTCACCTGCGATTTCTCCGAAAGAAATGATGGGCTTCTTCAGTATCTAGAGCCATCTTGAATGCACGTTCAACATATTGGACGAATCATTTCCTGTCCAATCCACAAATGAAAAAAGCCCCGTCTCGGGACAAGGCTTTGCTTACCGCCAATTGGTTGTTGCTAATCGCTGCTTTTCACTGCAATTCTGAATCGCACTGCAAGGCAATTGCGCGACCGGCCTCCCGCATGGCTCTGCGCAATTCCGCTCTATGGGCTTTCAATTCAGCTGATGCCAACTTCAAAGAACCTGAGATATTCCGATTGATGTTGCCGCGATTATCGATCAGCTCTCGGTGAAGTTGTTCCATCGCCTTTCGCAGAGCCCGATTGATCTCGGTGCCATCGATTACAACGCCGCTCCCCACGAGTTCCCCATCGTCGACAAGTGGCTCGATGCTTTGCAAGAAGGGCTCAACACTGTCGACACCTTCGGTTGCCGCTGCGATCGCCAATTCTGTCTCGGGGAAACCCTCCTCGATCAGCGCCGAACTGTCTGAGCCTTTGCGCACTGGCACCGACATAGAGAGAGTCTGTTCCTTCTTGTCGCGAACGATCACTACCGATACTTTTCCGTTCTTGCCGTTGCGCAGCGCCTCACGCCAGTCAGAATTGTCGGAGATCTTCTGATCTCCAACTTTGATAACGACATCGCCGGCGCGAAGGCCTGCGGTTTCAGCGACACTTCCTTTTTGCACGGAGCGAACCAGCATGCCCTCGCCATTTTTCACGCCAAAGTAGTCGCCCAGTTGTGGCGTCAGACTCTCCAGGGTTACGCCAGAAGTGGAGCGGACGCGGGTGATGCTCTGTTCGGCCCACGCTCGCGGGAAATCGGGCATAGGAGGCATCGGCGGAGTGGGCGGCATGACGAAAGCGAAGTCTTGAGGTTCGCGAGGCCAAACGGACGATTCCAGCTTTTTGCGGTCAGCTAATTGGGCTTTGATGGTTTGAGGTTGACCGTTTCGCACGATGTCCAGAGCCACAGTGCGCCCGGGCGGCGTTTCACGCATCAGGCGCTTGAACTGCTCCTGGCTCTCCACAGGCGTGCCGTTGAATCCCACGATGACGTCGTGCTCCTTAAGGCCGGCTTTGCCTGCGGGAGCGTCTTGATCGACTTGAACGACTTCCACTCCGCGATCATCCTTGAGCTTGAGTGCCTGGACGCGCTCGGCGCTGACATCGGCAACACCCACACCGAGGTAGGAGCGGCCGGCGGGACCTTCAAATTCGACCGCGACAGGCGGCGATACGTGACGAATTGTCGTAGTCGCCTTCTGCGCAATCAGCGGTAGCGCAACCATCGCCAAAAACACAATTGCAATTGGATAAATACGTTTCATCGAAGTTCCCCTGGCAGTTCTGCCCACTATTTCTTTAGCGCGATGAGTTGAATTTTTCCCGTAGAGGTATGCAGCTTTAGCAGCGGACCGCCTCCATTCAGATTGCCTTCTGCGGACACCTCGCGTGGACCGTAATCGCCCTCGGAGGAAATCCGGAGTCCTGGTAGTTCGCTGTGGATGGCATCTCTGCTGGTAGCGGCGTCGATGATGGCGTGCACGCTGACTTTCAAGTCAGACGGAAGATACACAATGATGTCACCAACGCCAGTCTCGAGTGTGGAGTCGCTGAACTTGCCATTCATCGTCATGAACTCAGCGGTGATTCCACCGGCGCCCGTCTCCGCGCGGACACTGCTGCCTATGTGGATGCAATGGATGCTGCCGCTCCCCGTCTGCGCCTTGATTGCACCGTTGCCGCCGCCCGTGAGGCGAATGCTGCCGCCGCCGGTTTCTACGTCCATGGTTCCCGCTACGTTCCCGACGTCGATATTGCCGCCGCCCGTGGACCCGCGCAGATCACCACCAACGCTACGTACTGAGATGTTGCCACCACCGGTCTCGACGATTGCGTCGCGCTTCGCATTCTCCAGATAGACATTCCCACCGCCAGTCGAGGTTTTGAGTTGTCCCCCCACTGAAGTGATACTTACCTGGCCGCCCCCCGTGCGAATTCCTAAATCGGCATTAACGCTGCCGACATGGATCGCACCACCGCCAGTGCTGGTGGTTACACTTCCGTTGATGTCGTCGAGATTTACGGTGCCACCGCCGGATTCGGCATCTACCCGACCGTCCAGGTGGGAAAACTGCAGGCTGCCGCCATCGGTCTTGGCCTTGATCAACTCGACCGATCGCGGAGCATTGATATTGAACTCAACCATGCCGCGTCGCCAGTTTCCTGGGCCTTCGCCGCCAAAATACGCGGCCTCACCCTGGCGATTGGCGATCACGCGCAGGTTCTCAAAATTACGGCGGGCGCTCTCTTCCGAATAGCCAGTAAGGCGCTTGCGAATCGTATAAGTAATGTTTGATTGCTGTGAACCGGTAACGATCACATTGCCGATGTTGATGTGAACTTTGATATAGCGTGCAGCCGGCATTGTCCCAGTAATCTCCTCCACCCAGGAGTTGCCGTCACGGTAGACCTTCGATGCGCCGTCCGTCTGGGCTACGCCAAGCGCGGCGAGCGCCAGCATCAGAATCGGAAGCGCGAATTTATTGCGAATCCCCAAATCGTTATTCCTCTATTTTTCTATGCGCGTTGTCCAGAGCTATTACACGTACTACTACACAGCATGAAAAGACGTCCGCCGCGGCGGAATGCCTCTACTGCCTACTCGAAATCCGGGAGGTTTGAAAGCATACGCTTTGATTCTTCCTGGATGTACTTGTCTTTGTCGCCATGCGCCAGCGCGGCAAATGCCTGGCGGACGCTGCTGTCGTTCTTCACCGATTCCAGCAACAAGATCGCTTGCGTCCGCACGCCGGGATTCGGATCCTGCAGCAACGCCGCCACTACTGCATCACGCACTTTCTGATCGTCTTTTACGTAGGAGCGCAGCCCATCGAGTGCCTTCAATCGGACTCCGGGGTTGCGATCATAGTGCAAAGCAAACATCAAAGCTTCGCGTACACGACTGTCATCAGGGCTCTTAGCCAACAAATCCACCGAGTCTAAGCGAAGGCCTTGGTTGACGTTGTTGCGCGCGGCGAAAAGAAGAAGCTGTTGGATTTTTGGATCGTTGATTGATCCTTGCGCCTGATCGGGAAGGACTTTGTCGTATTGAATCTTTACTTGATCGCTGCCGGGGTCTTGGGTGATGCCACGAATGCTTGCGATGGTAGAAGCAGATTCAACCGGGGGCTGACCGACATCAGCAATCAGAGGCTGGTGCGGTGGCGTCCTGACCTGCCACGTAGTTAACACGCCGACGGCAAATCCAACCATCAGCAGGGCGGCCGTAAGCGCCGGGGCGAACTTCATCGACTGCAACCAGCCGGCGAAATCGAAAGTGAAGCGATGCCACCCGCGATGCGGTTGCTCGGACTCCAGCGACTCAGACAGTCGCATTCGCGAACTGGCCAGCAAGTTCGGCGAAGGATCAGGCACTGGACTCGCCGACATTGCCAGGCGGAAGCCGCGCATGGCTTCGAGTTCGGACTGGCAGGTTCCACAGCGCTCCACATGCCGTTCGAGCTCGTAACGCTCGTCGTCCTTCAATTCGTCGTAGACATACAGGGCAGCGTTCGCCCGCGTCCATTCACAGTTCATAATTGCCACACTTTCTAAAACCGGCTGTCGGCACTCAGCTTTCGGCCTAACAACCTGAACATCTCTTCGAACTCGCCAGAGCTTTTCCGCAGTTCGAAGTTCTTACATCAAAACCTTCATCGCATCGGCGCCAGCGTGCCTCGCAGCTTTTGCGTGGCACGGAACAGCGTGTTCTTGGCTGTCTCTTCCGTTGTGTTCAGCATCTCGCCGATCGTTCTCAGCTTCAGTCCCTGGTAATGCTTCAGCTCAAACACCATGCGCTCACGCGGCGTGAGTTGCTGTAAGGCTTTGCCAATCTTGCCGCCTAGTTCGCGGCGCATCAGGTCGCGTTCGGGATTCGCTCCTGCGCGATCGTCGGCCACCTGGTCCAACACACTGTGCTCTTCCCCGCTGGCATCAACCATCACTGGCGAGTCTTCGCGCCGCGTCTTTTTCTTACGCAGGTGATCGAGACACAGATTGGTCACGATCCGGTACATCCAGGTATAAAAAGAGCACTCGAAGCGGAAATTGCCGAGATGACGGTAGGCCTTGAGAAACGCTTCCTGGTAAATGTCCTGCGCCTCAGCCTCAGAGCCAGTCAGATGCATAGCCAGCCGCAAAACTGCCTGGTCGTACTGACGCACGAGCTCCTCGAACGCAGTGCGGGAGCCGCGCTGCGCTTCCCGAATCAGGTCGGCGTCGTTGATGCGGTTGAGGGTGTGGCTCACCATGGGACCGCTCGCCGAGGGCGAGACAGAGCTGTCCTCTCTAGCCTTCACTCCCCGCGCCTGACCTGCGGTCGCCATGCGTGTATCACAGCCGAGGGCGATTTGGCCACCCGCCACTGCGGCTAGACTTGGCATTTCTTCTCCTGATTTATCGGCCTGCGCGATTGGGCTAAATCCCGTGCTTGCATTCCGATAGACGGGCGAGAGAAGGAAAGGTAAGCCGCGATTATACGGCCAATCAAGCTGGACGAGGCACCTTAAGGCCTGTTTTTTCAACCTCTTGGGAGTGTGCCCAAAATGTGGGACAGCCGCCATCGGCGGTCTCAGCGGAAGAATCCACTAGCCAAAGCAAAGAACAGTGAAAATAACAGGGAATTTTTCGAATTCGACCCCGAAATCGTCGAATTCTGCCCAAAATCTGCGAATTCCCTTTCGGGAACAGGGAATAACAGCGAATTATCAGCGAACTTCTGAAACTAGCTCGCAGCTTTTGCTTCTACATTCTCGGCCACGGCGTTCCCAATCACTTGTGCCGCAAAGCGCTCCATCTCCTCCAACTGCGGACTGAATTGGAGCAGCAACAGATCGACTCCTGCATCTTCGAATTCGGCGACGCGTTCGCGCACTTGCTCGGGTGTGCCGACAAGTCCAGAACGGAGTCCACGATTGGAGACGGAGTAATCCTCTAGCGACACGCGTTGTTCGAGCTGCGTATTAGCCAGCCACTGCTGATAGTTGCCATATCCTGCCGCGCTCTGCTTTACGTCGGTAATGCGCGCAAGTTCGCGCTGCGCTTCAGCTTCGCTGTCGCGAACGATCGCATATCCGGCTACACCGTACTTCATTGGACCGAGTCCGAATTTCTCTCGGCGCGCGGCGAGATCGTTGACTTTCTCGCGAATTCGCTGCGGCGGATCGCCGTGCATTACGTAGGCATCGCACTTCGAAGCAATCAAGTTTTTGGCTGCCTCTGATTCGCCGCCCGCATAGATCATCGGGCGCGGTTTGGCTACCGGCTTCGGTTGCACGACGGTGTCGGCGACTGAATAATATTTTCCATTATAGGAAAAGTGATCCTGCTTCCAGGCAGTGTCAACGATATCGAGCCATTCCGAGGTGCGCGCGTAACGGTCGTCGTGCTGCTCGAAGTGAACGCCGAACTTGCGCGCTTCTTCCGCCCACCAGGACGAGACCACGTTCAGCGAAACACGGCCGTTGCTGATGTGGTCGATGTTCGCCGCCTGCTTCGCGAGAAGCGCAGGCAAATGAAACGTTGGGCGAACCGCAATCATCAGCTCCAGTTCGTGCGTGACTGCGGCGAGTGCCGCCGCCGTGGACCAGGCGTCGAGCGCCGGGGCGTCCACTCCTTTGATATCGTTGAGGTTGAGCTCCGCGATCAGTGTGAGTCCGTAGCCGATCTGCTCACTGCGCCGCGCTAGCTTACTGACATACTCCCACGTAGGCTGCATGCCCTCGTCTTCCACATTGCGCAGCCATCCGCCGAAAACAGGAAGCCAATATCCGTATCGCATTTACGCTACCGCCTCCTTCTTTGCGGATTTCTGCGCTTCAGCTTCGAGATAATCGACGAGTTTCACAAAGGGATCGAAGCCGATCACTCGCGGTCCATCCGAGACGAAGTTCGACAGCGCGTTAATGTCGTAGTAGTAGAGCTGGCCATCGCGATCGTCGGTGACATACTCTATGCCGCCAACGTCGACGCCTGCAGTCTGCATAATGCACTCGACATCTTGAATCACCTGCGCTGGTGGCGTGTAGCCTTCGACGCGCAGTCCCGCTTTGGGAGCCTCAACTGCGCAGGTCGCGAGGTTCAGTTCTACTCCAGTTGTGGTTTTGCAAATATCGGCAGGGCAGAGATCGAAGGTCTCACCGGTGATGTACACGTTGATGCCGTATAGATATTTGCCACCTACCACTTCCACACGCGTGATGTGCCCGCCTCGCGCCGGAATAAACTCCTGCACGAGCGCTGCGTTATCGAGCCCCAGCGAAAACTGCCCATTTCGGGAAGCCTGCTCGAGTGCCTCCAGAGTGTCGAAGCGCACGATCCCCTTGCCGCTGCCGCCAACATTCGGCTTGACGATCACAGGAAAGCGAAAGCCCTCAGCGGATGCGGGTGCCTCCGCGGGATGATTGATCACTCGTGCGCGCGGATACGGCAATCCAAGCGAATGCAAAAGCGATAGCTGGGAGGCTTTGGAAATCTCGTTGCGAAAGCCGCGGGCACCGTTGATCACTCGTGTGCCGAGGCGCTCGAGGTGCTCGAGATAACTGACCGTGTAGTAAATTCCGTGCCCATGACCACGCGTATAAGCCGATGGACTCATGCGGTTGAAGACCAGCGAGTATTTCCGGTTCCCATTCGGCTCAATATCGAAATGGTGTTGTGTGGCATCCACACGCTCGTAAGGAGTTCCTCGCCGGTCCAGTTCGGCGAATAACCGGTCAAACCAGTGGGGATGTTCGTGGTAAATCGCAATCGGCTGTTTCAGCGTGGCCATAACATTCTTAAGACTAAATGTTCGAGTGTGCTCTTGGAGCCGTAGATTCTACAGCTTGCCATTCATCCGGGACGAAAACGAACATCTTTTCCAGTTCCGCTACCCCGAATATTCCACGGCGTCACCCCGAAATTTCCACGGGGTAACCCCGACTTTTCCACGGCGCTACCCCGAAATTTCCTCAGGGTTACCCCCGTTCACCGACGAATGCGCGGCTCTCTGCCGCAAAGACCCGACTCTGACTTGTGTTCCGTATTCACCTTTTATTCGCCACACACTGCTAAAATGCTACGCCAGAATGGCGGATTGTCAAGGAAGCATTGACGCAATCAATGCCTCGCTAATCTCCAGTCGGAATAATTCCGGCGTTCTCGAACATCAGGATGACTGTACGTTGCGGCGCCCTTGTCCGATGGACGACGCCTTTCGGCACAACGAACCCCTGCCGCGGAGTAAGTTCGACGACTCGATCCTCAAGATCGATGAGCAGCTTGCCCTCGACGACATAGAAGAATTCGTCGTCGCTGTCATGCTTGTGCCAGTGATACTCGCCTTCAATGACTCCGACTCGCACAACAGAGCCGTTCACCTGGCAAAGCGTCTGGTTGTACCACTTGTGCGGAGCCGCATCGGAAAGCGCCTTTTCGTCGATTAGTTCCAGCGGCTTATAAAGAACGTTGAGTCGAGTATCGTAGGGAAACTGTGTTTGAGCAGCCATGCTTCTCAATCTCCTTTCTGTCAAATCCGTCTAGAAATCGCCCACTTGATCTGCCGAATGGCTTGTTCATCGCGCTTATAAAAAATCCATTTCTTAATTCGTTTGCTCTTGAGAAATCCGGCTTGAGACAGGATCTTCAGATGCTCAGTCACGGCCGGCTGGCTTACGCGCAACTTGCGGGCGATCAGCAGACCACAGACGCCATCCGTCACAAGATCTCCGTCCACTTGCGGGGGAAAGTGGTTTCCAGGCTGCTTCAGCCATTCCAGAATCTGCACCCTGCGATCATTGCTCAGTGCCTGCATTGCTCGCGAAAGTGTCATTTAGACGATTAACCAAGTGGCTAATTGATGATGCGCGTTCGCGACGCTGCGTGCAAGAGAGCTGGAAGAAATGACAGGGATTGGACGGTCCAGAATTCCTGGACCTGGCGAGCATCGCCCCCGGTTTGGGGATTGGGGAGCAACAACTCGGTTTTTTGGAACCAGGGGAAGACCTCTTTCTCAGAAACTGCGTTTTGCCCGATATGATCCCTGTAAACGCATGGATCTAAAGGGTCAACTTTCGCAACTTTCTAGTATTTGCGTGGTCTGAATAGAATAGAGGTGAGGTGATCCTTATGAAGCGCATCATTCTAGTGATGGTTGTGCTCGCGACGCTGGTAACTGCCGGCGTGGCGCAGTTAGCTGTCCTGGATGCGGCGATGGTTGCGGATAAGAATCAGGATCAGGGACGCAACGTAACCGGGCAGGTAACTACCAAGAGTGAGACCCCGCTCCCGGATGCTGTCGTGTATCTGAAGAACACGAAAACGCTGACGATTAAGAGCTTCATCACCGAAAAGGATGGAGGCTTTCGCTTCCACGGCCTTTCACCCAACATAGACTACGAGATCTACGCCGACTACCAAGGCCAGAAGAGCCCAACAAAGACGATCAGCTCGTTCGACAACCGCAATAACATCACTCTCAACATCCGCATCGACGCAAAGTAGCTATCCATCTAGGTATATGCAATAGAGCGCCGGGCGTCTTCGCCCGGCGCTCCGCATTTTTAAGTACACGCGCAACTCCGGAATTGGAATCCCGGTATTCGGCAGGCAAGGGTGCCCGGCGCGAGGCCTGGTTTGACATCTTTCCGCAGTCTTTAGATTCGAAACGTTTCTAGCGCTCCTGTTTCTTGTCCGCGGTTCCCATTTCGTTTTCTTTTTCGCTTTGACGGGATGAAACCAGCCGCTTCTCTGGTTTACAGAGATGAAACAAACACTACACGCGCTCGGTTTCGTCCTGGGATTAGCGGCAATGAATCGCTTCCGGGCGGGGTGGTCCGTTTGTTCACGACTCCAAGATTGGTGAGGTCTTAATGGCTGCTTCAACTGCAACTGCGTATGTTCTTCCCGGAAACCCTGTACAGGAAACTCGGGAATACCCCAAGAAAATTGTCATCCGTTCTCAGAATCGAATCTTCCTTCAAACGGTAAGCGAGATCGAGCATCTGACTGCCGCTGCAAATTACGTACAGATCCACGCCGCTGGGCAGATGTTTCGCATTCGGTCAACGATCAATGGCATCGAGCAGCGCCTGGATCCGAGGAAATTTGGCCGGGTCCATCGCTGTACGATCGTGAACTTCGACTGCGTGAAGGAGTTCCGTCCACTGCAGCGCGGCGATTACCTACTCATCCTGAATGACGGTACTCAACTTAAGATGAGCCGTCGCCATCGGGATCAACTCGAGAAGCTCACTTGTGCCTCGGCTGGCCATCTGGTGAAATACGGGAGTGCCAGCGACGAAAATACAGGACTTGCTCCGACAAATTCCGTCGGTGGACGAGGTCCTGCGCTCGTCTAGCCTGACGGCGACATTGCAGTGCGAGGGCCGGGCCGCCACCATCGACGCGGTCCGGACAGTTCTCGAGCGCTTGCGTCATGAGATCAGCGCTGCAATGATGGACGACTCCGGAACACAACTCGCAATAGAAGGAATTCCGGCAGCCGTTGAACGCGAGTTACGGCAGTCGCTGGATCACTCCCTGCAGAAGGTCATCAACGCTACCGGGGTGATCCTCCATACAAACCTCGGGCGGGCGCCTCTTTCTGGGACGGCAGTCGAACATCTCTCGGAGATCGCGGCTGGCTATTCCAATCTGGAATTTGACCTAAGTACTGGTGAGCGTGGCCGACGCGACGAGCATGTGCAGCGCCTATTCGACCGCCTGTTTGCGGAACACCGTTATCCGGAGTCGCAGGCGGATGATGGGACGCCTGCAGCAATCGTCGTCAACAACTGCGCTGCCGCGGTGCTGCTGGCGCTCAACACGCTGGCCGAAGGCGGTGAGGTGATTGTCTCTCGCGGCGAGCTGGTCGAGATCGGCGGCTCGTTTCGTGTGCCTGACGTGATGGCGAAGTCGGGCGCTCGGCTTCGCGAAGTCGGAACTACGAACCGCACGCGCCTCTCAGACTACGAGAAGGTGATTACCGAAAACACGCGACTGCTGCTTCGCGTGCATCGCTCCAACTTCGCGATGATCGGGTTCACCGAACAGCCTGCGTCGCAGGAACTCGTAGTACTCGGCCGTAGCCGTGGCATCCCGGTAATGGAAGACCTCGGCAATGGTCTTCTCATAAACCTCGCGAGCGCGGGAATTCAAGGCGAATATGGACTGCACGAAAGCCTTGGCGCAGGCGTCGATGTTGTTTGCGTCAGCGGAGACAAACTTCTCGGAGGCCCGCAGGCCGGAGTAATCGCCGGACGCAAGGAACTGATCAAGCGTATTCGCGCGAATCCGTTGTTCCGTGCGTTGCGCGTGGACAAACTCACCTATGCCGCTCTCGAGGCAACACTGCTGGCCTATGTAAAACAGGATTATTCGGCGATTCCAGCCTTGCGCATGATCTACACGACAGCCGCGGAGATTCGCAGCCGCGCTGAGTCTTTTCTCTCTCGCATTCGATCGATGCGCGGAGCGCGCGCTGAGATCATTGAAGGCGCTTCCATCATTGGAGGAGGGACCGCTCCGACCACCACTCTTCCGACCTTCCTGGTTGCTATCACTTCTGACCGGCACAGCCCGGAGGAGTTGCTACGACGTCTGCGTTCGCAAGCGCCTCCCGTGATCGCGAGAATCGACGATGATCGCCTTGTACTCGACCTGCGAACCGTCTTTGTCGAGGATGAGGAAAGTTTAGTGACCGCGTTTGCAGCGACACTTGACACGTCACAACCATCCTCGGCTGTGTAGCGCCTGTGGCTACAATCCACACCATCGGGCACTCGACGCGAGAATTGAGCGAACTGATCCAGGCGCTTCAGGCACACGAAATAAAAACCCTGGCTGACATCCGTTCCTTTCCCAAGTCGCGGCGGCTACCGCACTTCAATCGTGAGAATCTCGAACAAGAGTTGCCGAGGCAGGCGATCAACTATGTCTGGCTGCGAGAGCTCGGCGGCCGCCGCAAACGCCTGCTCGAAGACTCTCCCAACGTCGCTCTGCGCAACGAGTCATTTCGCAATTACGCTGATTACATGCTCACTCCGGAATTCGCCGCGGGCATTGATACGCTGCTGCAGATCTCCCAAAAAGGGGCTGCTGCAATCATGTGCGCCGAACGAGTTTACTTCCACTGTCACCGGATGCTGGTCTCGGATTATTTGACCGCACATGGGCACGAGGTATTGCACATCGATGATGACAAGCCGGCACGACCACACAAACTGATGGCCGAAGCGCGCATGGTCAACGGACGGCTCCTGTACATTGGAGATCGGCTCTTCGCATGATTATCGGCACGGGAGTGGACATCTGTGAAGTGGGGCGCATAGCTGAGTCGATCTCGCGCTTTGGCGACCGTTTCCTGGAGCGCGTCTTTACCGACGCGGAGATTCGCTATTGCAAGGCGAAGCGGAATTCAGTCGAACGGTTTGCCGCCCGCTTCGCAGCAAAAGAAGCGGCCATGAAGGCGTTAGGGACTGGAGCTTCTCGCGGAGTTACGTGGACCAGCATCGAAGTGACGCACGCTCCCGGCGGACGACCGATTCTGCGTCTAGCAGGGAGAACATCTGAGATTGCCGAGAGACTCGGAGTGAGGCGTATCTCGCTTTCCCTAACTCATACGGAAAGCACAGCGATGGCAGTTGTGATTTTCGAGGATGGGAATTAGACGCTAGCTCGGGACTAAGTTCTACTCTTGTAGCACAGCCGCCCTCTGTGGTTCGGCCAACTCAATACAATCGAAAACTTGGGACACCAATGTGTCCTTCTGCGATGTGCTCCATCTAGAAAACAGGTCACAAACAAGTTCGTGGTCAACACTGAATTAAGACCGCAGTGAATTAAGACCGCTTCGATCTCAAGCGTTATAGATTCTCTTGGCTTGGGCAGGAGCCACAGCCGAGGGCAGCTGTGCCACAAGATCAGCTCTTGCGCCGCTCCGACACCGTCTTGGCCGCTGATGCACGCGAGGATTTGCGGCGCTCCTTGCCGGTTCCGTCCATCGCGAAGTCCATGCTGCCAACGACGTGCAAGCGCAAGAAATTCGTCGATCCACTTGACGTACGAGTGCCCGCAACGATCCCAAGGACGTCGCCGTTATGCACTACGCCCCGTTGCCATAGCAAGCGCTCGGCTCCGCGAACCATGTCATCGGTGACCGGAGTGTGCTCGCAAATCATGGGAGTCACGCCCCACAGCAGATTGACTCGATTACAAACCGCCGGCACATAGGAGAAGGCGTAGATATCGGTCTTGGGTCGATACTTCGAGATAAGCCGCGCCGTCGTTCCCGTTTCGGTATAAACCGAGATCGCGCGCATATCGAGTTCCTGAGCGGCGTGGGCCACAGACTCGCAGATGGTTTCCGAGATCGACAGCTTACCGTTGCTGCGGCGGCGATGTGCAGGCTCGGCGGCCATCTGACACTCGGTTTCGCTGATGATCTTGGCCATCATGCGAACCGCCTCGCGCGGATACTTTCCGCTCGCGGTCTCCGCCGACAGCATCACTGCGTCGCTGCCGTCGAAGATGGCATTGGCTACGTCGCTGGCTTCGGCGCGCGTAGGACGGGGATTCTCGATCATCGACTCCAGCATCTGCGTCGCGGTAATCACAGGTTTGCGCCACGCGGCCGCACGCCGGATCACGTGTTTTTGGATGATAGGAACTTTCTCTGGCGGCATTTCCACGCCGAGATCGCCGCGGGCCACCATCACGCTGTCGGAGATTTCGAGTATTTCCTCGAGATGCTCGATCGCTTGCGGCTTTTCCAACTTGGCGACCACCCACACATCGCCGCCGAACTCCTTAATCTTTTCGCGGACAGCCTGCACATCGGCCGCGGTACGAATGAAAGACACCGCAACGATATCCACACCGTGAGCGAGCCCGAACTCGAGGTCCTTTTCGTCCTTCTCGGTGAGTGAAGGGACACTGACGATGGTCCCGGGAAGGTTGATGCCTTTGTGCTCTCCCAAAATGCCGCCGTTGACGACCTCACACTCCACGTCATCGCCCTGGATCGAACGCACCCGCAGTTCGATGAGGCCGTCCGAAAGAAGAATGCGGGCGCCTGGCACTACCTCACGTGCCAACGTCTTGAAGGTAGTGGAAATTACAGAATTCGTGCCGGCTACATCCTTCGGCGTGATCGTTACTCGCGAACCCGCCTTGAGCGCGACCGGAGTGCGGTACTTGAGCCTGCCTGTACGAATCTTAGGACCTTGAAGGTCCTGGAGAATGCAGATCGGTCTGTTCTCCGAAGCGGCGACTTCACGGATAGTAGCGATCAGCCTGGCCTTTTCCTCGTGCGTGCCATGGGAGAAATTCAGACGGGCAACGTCCATACCGCTGTGAATTAGATCGCGAACCACGGCGGCAGAACTGCTCGCCGGACCAAGCGTACAAACGATCTTGGCCTTGCGTCGTATCTGGGGGAGTTCCGAAACCACTGCAGATGCAGTCATGCTTGTTGAATTCTTTCTATGCTAAATCATTTTGCAACCTTGAGCGCTAAGCAGTTCGTTGCAAGACTGTGACTAAATCGTTTCAACTGCACGGAAGACGAGGCGAACACGAAGGTTAAACAAGAGTTCAGAGAGCGTCGGACACACTGCCACGCCGTAGTTCACTTCGGCCTCCGCTCCGTGACCTTAGCTTTCCGCCTTCGCGACCTTAGTGTTCGCCTCTTCGTTGTTACTGGTTCGTTTCGCACCAGGAAAAATGAGCGCGTTGAATTCCGCTCCGATGAGCACCACGATGGAGACAATGTAGAGCCAAACGAGAAGGGCGATGACTGCCGCAAGTGATCCATAAATCACGGCATAGTTGGCATAATTCGTGACATACCAGCCGAAGCAGATCGTAGCGGCAAACCACATGGCAGTCGCCAATACGGCGCCCGGCAGAACTCGCCTCCAGGATTGTGTTCGTGGGATCGCCAAATGATAGATGACGGCAATGACTGCAATGCTGGTGAGCGCTCCGATCGACCAGCGTCCCCACACCCAAAGGAGCAGAACAGCTCCCCGGAGTTCATAAATCGTGTGAGCTTCAAGCCAATTCTGTAATTGATTCCCGAAGCCAACGAGTACCGTGGCGAATCCCAGGGGCACCATCGATAATGGAACCAGGAGCAATGCCATCGCTCGCTCCTTCCAAAAGCTCCAGGGGTTTACCTCAATCCCATAGGCGCGTCGGAAAGCGGACATCCAGGAGACGAATACGCCGCTGGCAGCAGTAAGCATCACCAACGACGCCGAAATGATCACCCGAACCGGCCGGATGTTGCTGCTGTTGAAGTAAGCCAGAGCGAGAGCGGTTGTCCCAGCCGGCAAGACCCTTCCTAAAGCGTAGGAGATCTCTCGAGTAAGCCTGCTCGTCTGATTTGAGGCGGCCAGAATGGAAGCAAGAACCAGGAAGCCTGGAAAGACCGTCAGGATGGAAGAGTACGCGGCGGCTTTTGCAGTGGCGAAGGCGTCATGCTGAAATGCCCTCCACACCGCCCGCCGGAAGTGGCTTACCAGATGGAGCATTGTTCAAGAGGGTATACGAACGGGTGAAGTCATCGCATATGAACGGACCTCTGACCTGAAACTCAAGAGAATCAGAATGAGTTCGTGCCTCATTTTTTACAATGTTTTTACACCTTATATTCGCTCTTTATTCGCTATGCGTGTTACACTCTTCGGCACTATGAAAGTGAACGAACTGTTGTTGCCGCATTACGATCAGGAAGTCCAGAACACCCGGCGGATCCTCGAGGTCGTTCCAGTCGACAAATTTGCCTGGAAGCCGCATGAGAAGTCGATGACCTTGGGACGCCTTGCCTCTCACGTCGCGGAGCTTCCGAATTTTCTCGCCACGATCATTCAGACTGAGGAGGTGGAGCTGACGACCTCGGATATGAAGCCCTTCTCGCCAGCCACGCGAGCGGAAATGCTGGCTGGCTTTGAGAAGCGCGCTGCCGAGGCTCGCCAGGCAATCGCAAATTCATCCGATGAGCACTTGGCGAAGCCGTGGAGGTTAACCTTCAAGGGTCAGGAGGTCTTCGGGGGAGTTCGCAATGTGCTGTTGCAGACCACGATCTGCCATCAGGTGCACCACCGTGCGCAGCTTACCGTGTACCTGCGTCAGAACAATGTGATTTTTCCCGGGGTCTATGGACCGTCGGCGGACGAAATGGCTGCTTTCAAGTAACTAATCGTTCATCATTGGTTGCCACTCGTCCCAGACAATGAACGAGGTGCAGGGACCGAAAACTCTTTGATCCTGTTGACTTTGCGGGCTCTCATGAATCTTTTGAGACAGCCCGTGCGTAACAAAACTGAACGAGAAACGTCTAAGAAACGTACCTAGGAAAGAGGAGCTGAACGTGCTTAAGGAAGCGACCAAGCTGAATTTGACGATCCAAGTCCTGGGTGATGTGGCAGTCTTGCGCTGCAGTGGACGCATCACCGCGGAAGACACCGAAAACCTACGAAACGCGGTTTTGACTCCCTCGGACATTCACACCGTGGTGCTCGATCTGGCAGAAGTGAGCACTGTGGATGCTGCCGGATTGGGAATTCTGGCGTCTCTACGCCTTTGGGCCACAGAGACGGGCACACAGTTGAAGTTGATGAACCTGGCTCCGCTTGTGGAAGAAGTGCTTGAAATCACGAACCTGAAAGAACAGTTTGAGATTTGCTCACTCTCCGAGATGCTTGACCTGCTGTGTCGTGCCATTCACCAACCGCGAATGGCACCACCAGCCAGGCGGTCCGAGTCTAACCTCTCTGCGCGAGTGTGCTGCGCGTAATGTAGTTTTCCCGCGATTGTCATCCTGAGGTCCGATCTTGGCCGAAGGATCTCCCGGAATGTTTCAGACACAATTGCCGCTTCACGGCTCTTTCGCGAGAGTCTGGGCCAAAGAGCTCAGATGAGACATTTTCCGTTCGACACATCGCGGGAGGTCCTTCGGCCAACATCGGACCTCAGGATGGCAGTTCCTTAAACAATGACCTTCCGATCCCTCACCGCGTCGAACTGACCGCGATTCCCGACTGCTCCGGAATGGGAAGTTCCAGCAAACGGGCTGCATTTTCGAAGCAAATATTCCGGATCATGGTTCCCACAAGCTCGTCATCGTCGGGCAACTCTCCGGCTTCGACCTCGTTGCCGATCAGGTTGCAGAGCACGCGGCGGAAGTATTCGTGACGCGGATGCGACATGAATGAACGCGAGTCGGTCACCATACCAATGAAACGCGAGAGCAATCCGCAATTGGAGAGAGCATTCATCTGCCACTCCATGCCTTCCTTCTGATCGAGGAACCACCAGCCGCTGCCAAATTGTACTTTTCCCGGAATGGAACCATCCTGAAAACTTCCGGCGACCGTGGCAAAAACGTAATTGTCCGTGGGATTAACGTTGTAGACGACAATCTTCGGCAGTCGATTGTCGTGATCGAGCCGATCAAGGTAGCGGGCAAGAGCATCTGCCTGGGGCCAATCACCGATCGCATCGAAGCCGGTATCGCGCCCAAGCGTCTTCAATGCTCGCGTATTGGCATTTCGGTAAGCTCCAAGGTGCAGTTGCTTGGTCCACCCCTTCTCCGCATCAAGATGGCCAAACAGCAGCATGAGGAAGCTCGCGAACTTCATAACTTCGCCAGGCTCTGGCTTCTGACCGCTCCGGACCTTATCGAAAGTTGCTGACGCTTCTGCCTCCGTGCATGGATCTACATAGCATTGCTGCAGTCCGTGGTCTGACAGGCGACACCCGTGATCATGAAAGTCCTGGTGGCGTTTCCGCAGTGCGTCTAGAAAATCGTTAAAGCGCGCGATGTTCGTGTTCGCGGCAGCTCCGAGCTGATCGGTCCAATCGTTGAAGCTCGAGGGATTCTCGATGTGCAGCGCGCGGTCCGGACGGAACGTGGGAAATACTGCGGTAGCGATCCCCGCATTCTTGATGCGCTCGTGATGCTTGAGGGAGTGAACGGGATCGTCCGTAGTGCAGACGGCAATGACGCGAAACTTTTCCAGGATTCCTTGCACACTCAGATCGTCCTGGGCGAGTAGTTCGTTCGCGCGATTCCAAATCTCTTCCGCGCTGTTCTCGTCAAGCAGCTTGTCGATTCCGAAGTACCGTTTTAGTTCCAGGTGGGTCCAGTGATACAGCGGATTGCGCAGCGTGTCCGGAACCGTTCGTGCCCATGCCAGGAACTTCTCGTACGGCTTCGCGTTCCCAGTGCAATAGCGTTCGGGGACACCATTGGCGCGCATCGCCCGCCACTTGTAGTGATCGCCTTCGAGCCATATTTCGGTGAGATCGCGGAAGCGATGATTGTCGGCGATCTCCTTCGCCGACAGATGGCAGTGGTAATCGAGAATTGGCTGATCGGCTGCGTATTCGCGATATAGGTGACGAGCGGCTTTCGTTCTTAGAAGAAAATTCTCCGTAATAAATCCCATAATCTTGACCCCTTACAGAACCTCCGGCCTGCTGAATGCAAAGCTCGAATATCAGCTTACAACTTCTTGTTATCGACCTTGTCTATGTGCGTATCGGGCACAGTACTACTTTGACCCACTTTGAAATCCTCGACGGCTTTCAGGGAAAAGGTGGGCACATTGGGAACCCTTGGAGTTTTGATGCGAAAGAAATCGGCTCCGCGCACGTCCTCGAGCACGAACGCCGGACGAGCATCTTCGTGCTGCGCGAGAATCTTCACATCGTTCATCTCGATTCCTTTTACGTGGCGAATGTAAAAGCCATGTGAAGGCATATCGCCGAACCTTCTGGGCTCCGGATATCGTTCCCGCTCCTCCTCCGGCGGTTGAAACGCCGCCTGCGCCGCAGTACCGCCGCCCCGGTGCTCAATAAGGATATTGCTCAGCTTCACATCCTCAATGGGATGTCCCACGAGCCCGGTGAAGAGTGAAGAAATGTTAGAGGCAGCGTTGGAGCACACGATATTGGTGATGATAACGCGCCGCAACGCTCCAACTGGAACGCCCTCAGGACCGCGCATGCGATCGCCGAGACGAATGAAGATGGGTCCATCCACGATGTCGCACATGCTGATATTGGTAACGGTCACATCCTCGAGAAGAGCACCATCGACAGCCTCCAAAGCTAGGCCCCTGCAGCCATCGAACACGCAGTTTGAGACAGTGATGCGTTTGAAACCGCCATTCGATTCCGTGCCGAACTTGATGCGGCCATTTCGGGGAATGTTCGCGTCGGGTGGAAACGGTTTGCACGTACCATCCAGCAGAGTTCCCTCTTCGAAACTTCCGGTAAGCAGGCAGTCGCTAATGGTGACCATCTCAGTCGCCCGCGCGTAGCCAAGCCCAAAAGAGCTCTTGAGACAGATGCCGTCATCCCAAGGCGAGTTCACGCTGCAGTTGATCACCCGGACATTGCGACAGCAATCGATGTCGATTCCATCGCGGTTGGTGTCGATCATCAGATTGTCGATGGTGAAGTTGTCAACGCCAGTGGCAAGAATCCCAAAGTGACCGCCGTGAAGAATAGAGAAATCCAGAAGAATAACGTTATGACAATTCTTTAACGAAATCGCCTTGTTTCCCACTCCGGGATCTTCCGCCCGCGGTCCTTGACGCGTGCCACGGCTGAGTCCTTTGCCCCAGATCAGGCCTGGACCGATGATGGAGAAATCGTGAATGTCCTCTCCCCAAATGAGACTGTTGCGCCAGTGACTGTGGCCGTAGTCCTGGTAGTGATCCCACTGGTTCGGCTCGGCGGCATCGTATTGGCCGCCAGGTCCGCTCTCCGCGGCGAGGATCGTAGTTCCTTGATCAAGATAAAGGGCAACTTTGCTCTTGAGACGAATGGTGTAGGAAAGATAAGTGCCGGAAGGAAAATGTAGAGTTCCTCCTCCGGCCGAGGCTACAGCTTCAATAGCCTTATTAATTGCTGGGGTATCTACAGTAGTGCCATCGCCCTTGGCGCCGAAGGCACGAACGTCAAAGACGATTTGAGCGCCCGGCGCACCGGGAGCCGGAGATGTTCTAGGGGGCTCCTGCGCTGACAATCTTGTGGCTGCCCCGGCCGCTGCGCCAGCAATGCCGGCAGCCGTAAGATGCAGAAATTTCCTGCGCGTACTCTCCTGGTTTGAACTCAACGGTTCTCCTGTGAAGATTGGGGTTCGGTTCTACGCCACTGTCCACGTTATACAACTCGTCCCAACATCTAAAAACACACGTGCGAGATCTGGTAGGACTGCGGCCAGATTTCGCACGCGGTTTTCAGGAAATTTCAGATCAGAAATTCAACTTCAGTCCAAGCTGTCCAATACGGGGATCCGTCGCTGAACGCAGAGCGCCAAAATTTCCGGCAGAGTTCAGTTTCAGGAAGTTGCCCGTACCTGAGACAGCGTTCTCATCGAAGTTCACGCGGTTAAACACGTTGAAGAACTCGGCGCGGAACTGCATGCCAATGCGCTCCGTAAATTTGAAATTCTTTCCGAGTCCCATATCCCAATCGTAGTAGCCAGGGTAGCGCAGGCTTCCCTTGCCGACATTGCCGAAAGTACCAGCCGGATTGGTCACGAACGCGGCAGGGCTAAGCCAGTCGCGGCAGGCCGTGGTACCCGTAGCTGGACACGCTCCAGCACCATACGCATTGCCTACAAGATTCGGCCGATCTTGACCGAGTCCAGCTCTGGAGCCACCGCTGTTGCTGTTTGCGCCGGAAAGCAAGGTGAGAGGTCGTCCGGTCTGTGCTGAAACTAACCCGCTGAACTGCCATCCACCCAGCGTGTTGCGAACGAAGCCGTTTGCTCCGCTCAACCCCGGCAGCTCCCACACGAAAGACGACACGAAACGATGCTGATGATCAAACTCCGACGGCCCTCGATCAAAAGCATGTCGCAAAGGATCGTCCCACGGTCGTGCCGAATAGTTAGCGTCGAAGCCGTAGAGACCTTGCGCTGGCGGCAGATCGTCAATGCTCTTCGACCAGGTATAGCTTCCTGTGATCGTAAGGCTCTTCGCACGACGTTCCGCAGTCAACTGGAGCGAGTTGTAGCTTGAATTCACATCGTAAGGAACTAGTTGAAGGTCGCCAAACGAGACGTCAGCCGCAGGCTTCACAAGGTTCAACCTTCGAATCGCACCCGAGCAGGTGACAGTAGCGGACGGAACGCATGGGTCCTGGTTGATGGTTTCACCTAAATGGGACGTGTGCGAACCTACATATCCAGCACGCACCAGAAAGCTCGCGGGCAACTGCCGCTCAAGTACGAAATTCCAGTTATAAATGGTTGGTACTTGCCACTTATTGTTCGGATCCCAACCCAAATAAAGATCGCTCTGCCGGAAAAGAGCATTCTTTGGAGGCGGAAAGGTAGCTGGGAAAGGATAATTAGCCGTTTGACTCGTGCATTTCTGGGCTGTCTGGGTCGCAGCTTGAGTGCAGAGTGGATCGGTGAACGTACCGGGACTCGCCCCCACCGCGCCGGTTTGTAGAAAGAGCTGTGGACTGAACGGCGTCGAATCCACGAATCGATTATTGTTCATGCCGCTTATTCGAGTGTCGTAGAAGATTCCAGTACCGCCGCGCAAGCTTGTTTTGCTGTCGCCGAAAACGTCCCAAGCGAAGCCAAGCCGTGGAGCGAAGTTGTTCATGCTGTCGCGAAGCCCATTGTCTGGGAACCCAGCGTCACCAGGAAAGAAGAGACCAGCCGGCGCGTTGGGAAATACCGTCGAATGTACTCCGGCGATTAGGTCTGGTAGCCTGAATTGTGTCCAGCGATTCTTGAGCTCGCGCTGCGCCCGCCCTGGCTCCCATCGCAATCCAAGATTCACCGTCAACCTGCGGTTTACTTTGAAGTTGTCCTGAATGTAAAGACCAGCAAACGTGTTGCGATTATTCTTGAATTCTCCTGCGCCCTGACGGAACGCCGGGTTGCCGCTATAGTCGGTCAACTTTCCCGCCATCAAATTGGCAAACCCGTCGAAGCTGAATTCAGCCGGCTGGAAGAACTTGTTATCCAGATCGACGCGGCTGCGCTCGAGTGTTCCGCCGTAGTGCAGCTCATGCTTGGAAATCACCCAGCTTACGTCATCGCTCCAGGTGAAGTTGTTGCGCACAAAAGAAGCGGGAGGATTATCTCCGAAGCTAAATCCACCGTTGACCCTGATCTGCTGAATTGCCTTCACCGGCTCGTAGGGCAAGGCTACTCCCAAATCGGCAACGCTGATCGCGTTGGCGGCTGGGCCACGGCTCGCCTTCTCGCGGGAATAGCTAAAGCGCGCATCATTCAGCAGGTGTGGATTAAAGACGTGACTCTCGTGTAACAAAATATTTTGTGAGGTTATCGTCGAGCCGTCGGTGTATGTCAAAAAGTTGGCAGGGTCAAACACCGCCAGCTTGCTGAACCGATCGTACGCATAACGTACCGAGAATCGATCTTTTTCGGTTAGCACATGATCCACTTTGCCCAACAGATCATGAAAATCCTGGTGGTCGGGCTTCGCGAAACTCAACTTCCCGTTGACATCACCCAGCGGAATGCCCTTCAAAAGGTTTATTACTGCCGGATCCGTAGCCGTTGCCCGTTGCGCAACAGTAGGAACCGTGGTCTGGGTTACACCGCCAAGGTTGCGCAGGCGTGTGCCTTGGTAAGAACTGAAGAAGAACGTCTTGTCCTTGATGATGGGACCGCCGATCGTACCGCCGAACTGGTTCCGTTTAAGCTGATCGCGGCCCATGTCCTTCGTCGGCGAACCGTTAGGCAGCGTCAGAGGCGCAGCCCAGTTTCTGGCGTTGAACACTGCGTTGCGCACAAATTCGAATGCTGTGCCATGCAGCGCGTTAGTTCCTGATTTGGTAATCACGTTCACGACTGCGCCCGCATTTTGCCCGTATTCCGCACTGTAGTTACTGGTCTGGATGCTGAATTCCTGAAGCGCGTCAGGATTCGGAAAAGGCTGGTTGACGTTGGTGTACTCGTCTACGTAATTGCCGCCATCGAGTTGATAACTGATCTGGTTTTGCCGCGCACCATTCACATTAAGAGTGACCGCTCCGGGGAAAGTTTTAGTCGTGCCCTGGTCAGCCCCACCACTGGGACCCTGAACCGAGCCCGCGGTCGTGAGAGTGAGTGTGGCGGCGTTGCGGCCATTCAACGGTAGTTCGGTAATCCGCGTTTGCTCGACGACATTCTTCAGTGTTGAGGTGCTGGTGTCGACTTGCACGCTCGAGCCGGTCACTTCGACGACTTCCGTGGGCGTACCCAACTGGAGATGTCCGTTGACCGTCAGCGATTGATCTGCGAGTAGCGTTACTTGCTGCTTTTCCGTGCGGAAGCCGGGGGATTCGATTGTGACCGTGTATCGCGAGGGTTTCAACGCCGTGATGACGTAATACCCCTGGCTGTCCGCAGTGGTTGTGCGCACGAGACCAGTTCCTGTCTCAATTGCAGTGACTTTTGCTCCCGCGAGGAGGGCGCCTGATGGATCAGAGACAGTGCCGACAATGTCTCCTAGCCCCTGGGCAAGTGAAACTGCACTGAACGACAGGAGGAAGAACAGGAGCAACCACGCTTGTTTCTTCATAACCGCACACTCTCCTGACCGCGGCAGCCAGTCCGCCATCTCCACCTGCTGGCCGCTCGTGTCATCTTTAAGTTGTTTTAAACTCTGAAATCCGTCCCCGCTCTGCCCGCCATCCCCGCCAAGACACTTCTCCGCACGAATTCTGTCGCGGCGACAGAGCTGTAGGTGCGCGCATGATGTGAGGGGTTCTAAGACACTGTCAAGCGCAAAGTAATAAAATGTTTACTTAAGAAAAACTTAATAAATGCCATTGCCTCGGCGAATACGGATAAGAAGGACTAGCCCTTTTAAGGATTGAAATTACTGCAGCGATCTGCGGATAAAATCCGCGATCGTGAGCGTCAGGGCGCGAGGGTACGCGGCGTTTACCATCGCCAAAGCCTGGTTTCGCACCAGCTTGTGTCCGGCGATCCGCATCGTGTGGAAGAAGCGTGATTGTCCCTTCAATGAAAAGGCAGGCAGAATCGAGTACCCAAAGCCAGACTCGACGAGCCTTTTGATGGCTTCAGTATCGGCCGCCTCCATGACGACGTTGGGCTCAATGCCCACATGCGCGAAGAACGCGTCGATGATGGTGCGCATATTGCTCTGCTTCGGATACAGCAGCCAGGAAACGCGCGCTAAATCCGAGACGCGAATTGAGCCGATTTGCCCGCCGCGCACTTTGGTCTGAGAAGGCCTCACCACGAGCAAGTCTTCGTCAAATAAGGGAATTGTGGTGATGCTTGGCTCCGAAACGGGAAGTGAGATCAGTCCCAAATCGAAACGACGATCGAGCAGGCCGGCGACGATCTCCTCGGTATTAGCAACCGTCACATGGAGTTCCGTCTGTGGATACTCCTTGCGCAGCATGCGCAACGGACGACCCAGCCGATAGACGAGCGTGGTAACACCTGTGGCAAAGTGGAAGGGGCGAGTGTCCTCCTGCGCCGTACCATGGAAGTCGGACTCGATGCGACGCATCTGGTCGATCACCGTGCGCGCGTGCTCTGCCAGGCGATACGCCATCGACGTTGGCGCGAGCTTGCGCCCCGAACGCACGAACAATTCTGTCTGCAGATGTTCCGCCAACCCTTGCAGTTGCAGGCTTACGGCAGCTGGAGAGAGATGCACTCGCTCAGCTCCCCGGGTAACGCTCCCGGTATCGAGAACCGAAAGAAACACTTCGAGCTGGTGAACGTCCATGGACGAAGCCGGTCTACTGCTGAATTGATAGCGCCGATACTTTAGTTCAGCTAAAGATTCTTTTCAAGAATACCCGTTTGACATCCGGGCCGCTCCATCCCAATATCTATCCCACGCACGCAGGTTAGCTGCTGGTCCGGGACCTGGACATAGACCGGACTCAGCAGCTTTTTTCTTGCCGTTTTAGGGAATGCAAGGGGTAGTACAATTCGCGGCCAATGAAGACGCCGAAGCTGAATCATGATTTCGCCTCCCGATCACGCCGCGAGTTCCTGCGCGACCTGGCTTGGGCCACCGCTGCCCTAGCCACAACCGGACTTCACGGACAGACCAAAGCTCCCGACCGCAAACTCGGTATCGCGCTGCTTGGGTTGGGACGATACTCCTCGGGTCAACTTGGTCCTGCGCTGCACGAAACGAAGCATTGCTATCTGGCCGGTGTCGTTACCGGGCATCCCGAAAAGGGAGAGAAATGGGCAACCGACTATGGTCTGAACAAGAAGAATATCTACAACTACGAGAACTTCGACCGCATCGCTGACAATCCAGACATTGACATCGTTTACGTTGTCACTCCTCCCGCCCTGCACCCAGAGTTCACGATTCGCGCAGCCAAGGCGGGGAAACACGTGATCTCAGAGAAGCCCATGGCAACTTCAGTAGCGGACTGCGATCGCATGATCGACGCCTGTAAGAAAGCGAAGGTGAAGCTTGCCATCGGATATCGCCTGCACTACGACCTCTATCACCGCGAGCTGATGCGCCTCGCCCGCGAACAGGACTTCGGTCCCTTCATGAGGATGACCGGAGACCGCGGCTTCGTCTTCGGCGAGCGCGCCTGGCGGATCGACAAGAAGCTAGCCGGTGGCGGCCCCATGATGGACCTCGGCATCTACATCGTGCACGGCACTTGCATGGCCGCTAACGGAGCAGTTCCGATCGCGGTCACCGCACATGAGAATCCCAAAACGAAACCGGAACTCTTTAACGAAGTAGAAGAGACCCTGCACTGGACCATGCAGTGGGCGAACGGAGCGAAGTGCGACGCCGTGACCAGCTTCAACCACAGCTCCGACACGTTTCGCGCTGAAGGCTCAAAAGGCTGGATTGACTTCAAGCAGCACGCCTTCACCTATCGCGGCATAGTTTGCGAGACCAGCCGCGGTCCACTCACGTACCCGGCAATCAATCAGCAGGCAGCCCACATGGACGACTTCGCCGACTGTGTCCGCAGCGGTCGGGACACTCCTGTTCCTGGCGAACTCGGCCGACGCGACATGCAAATCATCACTGCCGTCTACGAGGCCGCACGCACGGGCAAGCGCGTGCAAGTCAAGACGTAGCAGAACCCAGGCGGTAGCCGAACTGTACAGTTGATGTAGCTTATTGCTTAGTTCCTCGCTACCGAGTTTCATTGAATGCCAGCAACCGCGCACCCAATCCTAAGGACATTTCTGTGGCTGCTTCCGACGGCGCTCGAAATCGGCATCGTTCTGCTAATGCTCTATCGCGGACTCTTGAAGGAGCTCCCCATCTTTTTTGCTTACGTCACCGCCGAGATTGGACGCACTGCCTTCCTGTTCGCGGAGCGCAAGAACGCCTGGATCTATTTCTTCGGTTATTGGATTACGGAGTTCATCGCGTGCCTGCTGGCTCTCTGCGTCTTCAAGGAGTTGTTCGACCATGCGTTCAGCCGGCACCTAGGTCTCCGCAAGCTGGGAGCCGTCCTGTTTAAAGGATCTCTGCTTGTTCTGATTGTGAGCGCCCTTCTGTGGGCCTGGGTTTCTCCGGCAACCGACAGTTACAGGGTCATTGCATCGATCATTCTGGTAAAGCGAACTGTGACCTTCGTCCAGGCTGGCCTGCTCGGATTGCTGTTCGTCTTCGCCTTTGGACTCGGCCTTCCCTGGAATCGCTATGTAATGGGAGTAGCGCTTGGATTTGGATTGTATGGAGCAATGGAAATGGCAGCAGTCATGGCAAGGAACGCCTATGGCCACGCCGCCGACACCGCCTTTAGTTGGATCATGCTGAGCGTCGGTAATTGCTGCATCCTGGTATGGGCATTGTACTTTCTATTTCCTGCGCCGGTCCGCGCCAACAATCCTGAGGGAGCAATTCCAAACAATGGAATGCTAAAAGAATGGAACGATGCTCTTATGGCCCTGCTCAGGCCCGGGCGGTTCTGAGCTACATTGACTGACCCATCCCGAAAGTAACCCAAGTCACCGCGATACGCGAAACCGGCGGTGCAACAACTTCGTAGCTTTCTCAGGGTTGATCTCTGGCAGATTGATCCGGGAGGGGTGGTTCATGAAGTCCAGGCTTCTAATGGCGATGCTTGCAACGGCAGGTCTATTTGTCATTTGCGTGGCATCCGCGCAGGAGCATCAGCATCCATCATCCGACGCTGTGCACGATGCTCACTCCATGGCGGGAATGGAGATGCCAAACAATTCTTCTTCCGATGCTCGAGCTGAGGAAGAGATGAATGCGGCCACTCACTCGATGAGTTCGCACCACATGGAGATGGGCCCGCACATGAAGATGACGGAGCCGCGGAAAGCGCAGCCCGGCGATGAGGAGCGCGCAAGGCGCGTGGTGGAGCAAGCCCGCGAGGTGATGAGCAAGTATCAGAACTACCACGCCGCTCTGAACGATGGCTTCAAGATCTTTCTGCCCAATGTGCCCCAGCATCAGTACCACTTCACAAACTACTGGTATGGATTCGAGGCTCGCCGGCGCTTCAATCCCGAGCATCCGACCTCGCTGCTGTATGACAAGACGCCCGATGGATATAAGCTCGCCGGCGTGATGTACACGGCTTCGCAAAAGGCCGATGAAGAGGAGCTGAATGATCGTATTCCGCTCAGTGTCGCGCAATGGCACGAGCACGTGAACTTCTGCTTTCCTCCGAAAGGACACGAGTCCGAAGCCTGGCAGAAGAATCCCAAGTTTGGAATGGCGGGTTCAATTTCCACGCGTGAGGCTTGCGATGCTGCAGGAGGCAGGTTTGTGCCGCTGCTCTTCGGGTGGATGGTGCATGTGTATCCCAACGACAAGGACGTCTGGGCGATGGGACCGGGAATGCATCAGCATTGATCCCTCAGGATTAGATTGAAGACTAACCCCGCCTGTTACGGCAGGCGGTTCTGTTGCGGGGACGTTGATCTCACCAAGGAGTAATCATCCTTGTCATTGACGGCCGTACTCGCTCCGCGCACACTCAGGGCGTGACGATCCTGCTTGTCTGTGCGAACGAAGAACGCCTGGCTCGGCTGAAAGATGCAATCCATTCGGCTGGATTCCGGCTGATTTCGGCGCGGGCACTCGACGAGGCCTGGGCTAAGAGCGATTTCTTCGACTTCGGCGCCGTCGTCATCGACCACGAGTTGCAGAATGACATTGCGGCTCCCGCATTTCGCCAACGATTCATGACTGTGAGCGTGGAGGAAAGCGCAGCTCCGGAAACTGTGGCCATGCAGCTGACGAACTTGTTCCATCGCGCGTCGGAGTTGGTCCAGTAGGAGAGCTACTAGCTGCCATGCGCCAGCCATTCCCTACTGCGGAGTACGCTCGCTGGAGGGCGGCACGATTCCTTTCGTCCGCATGTAGACCACCAGGTTGCCGTAGTGCTCCAGGTTATGGGAGGCGTTGAACCATAGCACGCCGAGTTTGTTGCGCTCCCCGCCAAAGGCCTTCACCGTCTCATTGGCGCCGGCGTCGGTGAGCGCAGTGTAGGCACGATTGCAGTATGCGAAGGCATCGTGCACTGCCGACGTTAGTTCCGTTTTCGTAGTCTTGGTCTTCTCGATTTCCGGCGACGGGTTTTTCTCTCCCAGAGCGATGGAACAGAAGAGGTAGTCCGCATCCGCGATGTGGCCAAGGATCTGCGCGAAAGATCGCACAGCGGGATCCGGTTTGAACCCGTACTCTTCCTCCGGCATCTTCTCGGCGGCGCGCTCGATCCAGGCGGTGACCTGTTTCTGGACCATCTTGGGATAGCCACTGGCCGATTTCAAATCCGGAGTTTGCGCCAGCGCGGCGCAGGTTAGCATCAGCAGACTGCCAAGCAGTTTCATGCCCCAAAGCTAGCACAGCACTGTTTCGGAGGTCATCGACTCTTCGCCACGGCATCCGGTCCGGAAACAGGATCGCTAATTGCTGATTTCCAAATTCGCTGTTAATACGCTGATCAGGCACTGAACAGTGAATTAACAGCGAAAATATCAGCGAATTTTTCAGTGAAAATTAATTTCTGCATAAGACCCGCATAAACACTGGGGGTACCGGAGAGGGGCAGTGAATTAACAGGGAAATCGCAGCGAATTCCCGGACTCGTGAAGCATAGGACCGTCATCGTTCTGCACCTCCCTTTCTTGTAAGCGGAGCAAAGCTGCGAAGCTCCGGACGACGAAGCTGCGCAGCGCTTGTCGATCTCCTCTTCCTTGGTACCCCGCCTCGCTGGACGGAGTCAAGGTTCTTACCGTCGCTCGCTGTGGAAATTAAGTTCAGGGCATGGGGGCAGGTCGTTGCTTTGCCGTTGTCGTTTGGTTTAGCCAGTCGCTAATCCGCTGATCGCCAACCGCTTCCTTTTTGAGGCCGGGTGCCCCGCCTGTGATGTTATCCCCTTAATGAACCTACCAGGTGGGTGCCCTACCGTCCGCGCTTTGTTCTATAATGGGACAACTTGTACCACCCGCCGCCACGCGTTCGGGGAATGGGATCGCCGTCTCGCAGCCGGATTACGCCGTGCTCTCGCAGACCCAACCATCTGTTGCGTACAGTGATCTTGCTTGCCCACGTCATTCACGAGAACATGAATCATCATCGCTTAAGAAAGGACCCGGAAATGAGTCACCGGATTCGAGCAACTGCCATCACTCTCCAGACGCGGACTATGCGCCGTGCTGGCCCAAAGCCTCCCAGATGGCCCAGCTATCGCGGAAACTCTGAATTCGTCGGTACCAGTCCAAGTGGGCAAGTCACAGTTTATGTCGATCCTAGTTTGGGACAAGCAGCAGCTCTCAATGCAAAGGACCTGGTCCAGGATGCTGATCGAGTGGTCAAAGCAAACGACGATATGTTTGGAACCAAGGGCGGAGCTGTAAGTGTGATCATCTTCGCGCTCGATGGCCGCACCGATGGAACCGGCGGTGCGGATCATATGGGCTGCGATTACACCACGGGAAATGCCATCGAAGTCTGTGCATCATTTGGCCGTTCTGATCGCGTTTCTGCCCTGTTTGAAGCTGAACTGAGCGAATGTTCCATGGGCGGAAACCTTTGCGGGGTAAGCACCGGGGAAGCTCTCTCCCGGTGGTGCGCAGCCGTAATCGGCAAGAACGCCCTTGCTGATTTCACGACTGCTCCACAATGGGCACAGGACGGAATGCCCGATTTCGTGAACCAGACCGATCCCACTGACCAGAATCCCGACAGTACTGGATGTGGAATGGCTTTCATATCGTGGCTCCTCGCCAAAGGCTACGATCTCAGTAAGGTTGCTCAAACCATGGTCTCGCTTGGAGATTCCGGAACGCTCGCGCAGCTCTACGCCAAAATGACATCTGATTCCGCTGCAAAGGCGTGGCCCGCATTCCAGAGCGACATTCAATCGCTACCCAACGGAGTCACGAGCGATGATCCATTCGGCGAAGCAAACACTTGACCTGACCTTCTCGCTACCCACCCTCTCGCAAACACCGCGCGAGAACGGGGCACCGCATACCGGGAGGCGCGTAGCTAAACCCGAAATGGGAAAGGGCGGGCCGCCCAGCCTCAAGCCGTGCCCCGATACGAATCCGAGCTACTGTGAACTAGAACGCGCAAGCAGCCCTTCTCGCGGTGAGTCTCGGGCCGTAACCGAAATAGGAATCCTGATATTAATGAGTGGGACCACGCTCCCTGCTAACAGATAGCACATCCCGATAAACACGAACGCGGCTATCATGCTTCCTGTGTGATCGTTGAGGTAACCCACCGCATACGGGCCGACGAGCCCTCCAAGCTGCCCCACTGAATTGATCAGACCGAAGCTCGCTGCCGCCGCCGTCTCGCTCAGGATCAAAGTGGGCATGGACCAAAAGGTCGGGTAGCACGAATACAGGAATCCGCCGCCCAGAATGAACAGCACCATGGCCATCGGGAAATTGTGGCCAGTAGCAGGCAACAACAAATAAGCGGCGCTGGCACACGCCAGCGGGATGGCGGTGTGCCAGCGGCGTTCGCCCGTCCTGTCTGTATGCCAGCCGTTCAGTAGCATTCCGCCGATAGCAGCGAGTCCCGGAAGAGCGACCAACAACGCTACCGTCGAATTCGGCAGGCTGGACAGACGTTTGATGAAAGTCGGGAGCCAAAATATGCTGCCTTGAGCGCCTGAGAGCGTGAGGAACCATAGAAGAATCAGTAGCATTACCCGGCGGTCGCGAAAGGCCTGCGAGATGGTGTAGTTGTGGATCCGTTTCTTTGCTCTGGTCTCCGCTTCCAACTCGCCGACGATCCACGTGCGCTCGTCTTCGGAAAGCCAGCGGGCTTGCTGCGGCTGGTCCGTGAGATAGAAGAGAGCCATAATTCCCAAAACGATTGGAGGAATGCCCTCCATGATGAACAGCCAGCGCCACCCGGCAAACCCGAGCCAATGGATGCCGAGAAGCCAACCGGCCAGAAGCGAACCGACCACGGACGCCGTCGGCACCCCGGTATAGAAGGAAGCCACGGCTTTGGCTCGATCCGAAATCCGGAACCAGTGTGTCAGGTAGACGATGACGCCAGGGAAAAAGCTGGCTTCAGCCACGCCCACAAGGAAGCGAGCCGCATAGAACTGCCGTGCGGTATGAACGAAGCCCGTGAGAATGGTGACCAGTCCCCACGTGACCATAATTCGCGCCAACCACTTTCGCGCACTCCAACGCTCGACGATGATTGCTCCCGGAATCTCAAAGAGGACATACCCAACAAAGAAAATTCCCACGCCCAAACCGTAGACGCGGTCGCTGAACCCTAGATCTGCGCTCATTCGCAGGTTGGCGAAAGACACATTGACTCGGTCAACAAAGCAAGCCAGGTACATCAGGAAGAGGAACGGAAGCAGCCGGAGCGCGATTCGCCGTCTGGCCCGCTGGCCCACATCGCTTGTTTCAGCTCTCACAAACATTCCATTTCGACGAAAAGGCATCTGCGGGCGGGGAGCCCCAGGGCCCTCATTCTTGAAGGTGAGGATTCTAGCTCGGTTTCTCCGAAACGTAGATGTAGCGGGAGAGCCGGCCTTCTCTGGCAATGCGAGCAGCCACTTCAAAGAACTGCTGCTCTCCCTCGTACGTCTGGTCGCCCTCGATCTCGCGCAAGACAGCGCTCCTCGAGGCGCGAGCTGCGCCCCGCCGCTCAGCCATTTCAGCCATATTCGCAGTTAAGTTCTCACACACCACCAGCCGCAAACCACACTCCGCGATAATGCGTTTGTCATAATCAGCCGGAACGAACAGGAAGAAACCTATGGAACCGCGTACCGCGATTTCTGCATTCGTCAGCGGTCCGGTCACGGTAATGGGATCGGTGAACAGCAAGCGTCCGCCTGGCTTGAGCAGTCGGGCCCACTCGGAAATTACACCGAGCCGATTTGGGAGATGATTGATCGAGTCAATGCACGTAATTGCATCGAAGCGGGCGTCGGGAAAAGGCAACGGCCCGGCCGCATCCGCAACCCGAAACTCGGCGAGACCCGTTAAGTCCCTCTGCGCTGCAAACGACCTTGCCGTCGAAACCGCCTGCTCATGAGCGTCAATTCCCACGATGGAACAGCCGGTCTTTGCCGCGATTCGCAGCGCCGGGGCCCCGGACCCACAAGCTACATCGAGCAGACTCTTACCCGGAGAAAGGTTAAGCGAACCCAGAAACCGGTCCTGCTCGTCTGACGTGAGCCAACTATTCTGCCCAATATCCTCGCCAAAGGCTTCGCGACGGATCTCCGCGTACAGCTCCGATTGAAAGTTTCCGTAGTTGGCGTCGTAGTGACCGACGGAACGGCGCTCCTCGGATTTAACTCCTTTGCCCATCCCAACCTCGCCCCGGGCGGCTTGGCCGGGACTTCCCTCCAAAGTTGAAGACGTGGAGCATTGTACGCGCTGGGCTCTTAGAACTACGCGAGAGATCCTCGCCAGCGAAGGATGGCGCACCCACCTCTCAGAAGTTCCACGCAAGAAGTAAAGACAAAAAGGGTGGCGCACCCGGCGCCAAACTGTAGATTGATTGTGGCCGTGCAAGAGTTACGTTAGGTCGATCATTGGCAAGGGCGCACCCTTCAAAAACCGAAGGGTGCGGCGCCCGGCAGAAACCCGAAATGGGAAGGGCTGGGCCACCCGCCGCTCGTCTCGAATCATTTGCCCCGGAACGTCCCATCAGATCCACCGCCGCACCCGCGCCTTGTAGGCGCGGTAGGCATCTCCGAACTTGCGCTCCAGATAGCGCTCCTCCCGCGCCACCACGCCGACATTGATCACCCAGATGAGCGGCACGACGAGCCCGATGGCCCACAGGCTTCCCGCCGCGACGCCTAAGCCCAGGTAGACCAGGGTCGTTCCCAGATAGAGCGGGTTCCGCGTCCGCCGATAGATGCCGTCGACGACCAGCGCCGTCGTCGGCAGGGTGGGCGGAATGTTGGTGCCGGCGGCCACAAAGCGCCGCATGCCCATGGCGATCATGACAAAGCCGCCCGCCGCGAGCGCGGCTCCGGCCAGATAGCTGGGAAAAGCATGCGCGGCCAGGGGCGGGAGCGGAACGACCGCCTCGAGTACCGCTGCCGCCGCCAGGAAGCCGAGAAAGATCAAAGGCGGCAGCGCGATGACGCCGGCCACGTCGGGCGTGCCCGATCCGCCCCCCGGTCGCGGCGCCGCTGGGCCACCACCCGCCACCGTCCGCATGGCAAGGCGTATGCCGAAGAGGATTGCCAGGACGGCGGTTCCGCCTGCCAGGATGAGGACTGTTTCGGAAATGGTCATGGCAGAACCTTTCGCATAATTTTAGTTTAGGGCCTGTCTTCAGTTGAGCAGGATGATAGCGGAAGCGAGGCTGAACTCCGGGCTGGGTAGCCCGCCCTTTGTTTTCCTTTTGCGTCGAACTGCTATGGACTGGGTGGTGCACCCATTGTCCGGAAATCTGATGCGACAACCGAAACGGGAAAAGGATGGGCCACCCAGCCAAACACTTGACCTGACCTTCTCGCTACCCCGCCCTCTCGCAAGCACCGCGCGAGAACGGGGCACCGCATACCGTGGAGGCGCGTAGCTAAACCCGAAATGGGAAAGGGCGGGCCACCCAGCCACCCAGTTTTTCGGTACGTCAGCGAAAACAAGATGAAAGGCGGGGCACCCGGCAAGGGTCGGCCACCCGTCCCTTGCCAGACGGAAAAGCATCGTGTCTGTCATCATGTTTCTGGAGGAACGATTAAAACCGCCGCGAAACCTCGCTCTCTATGTTCTTGCTTGGATCACTCTCGCTCGCCGCCGCGGATCAGCGGAGCGCTCCTTTACCGTCGCCGTTGACAATTGAAGCCGCAGTCAACTTCGCTGTGGCTCACTATCCACAGATTCGCGCGTCGCTTGAGCGTGGTTTCAGGTGACCGGAAAGCATAGAAGGAATCCACAGCGAAAATCGAATTCCTTGCCAAAGCATAACGGCTGCTGTGCATCAATAGACGTGAACCTAACCTGAAACACATCAGTTTGTACCGTCTGGCATTCTTCCTTTCGTTGGGATAAATAAGACTGGCTCAGTAGCAGCGGTGCTGTTACACATATATCATTCTATGGAATGGTAGTAGCGACCAAGGGAGCCAGCCGAACCGAAGAGCAGCCCGGCAACATCGATGTGCCTTGGCTATTACTCGTCTTCAGTCTTCCTGCGAAGCAGGCCAGCCGTCGCGTCGAGGTATGGAGAAAGCTGAAACTGTACGGCGCCTTGTCTCTTCCCAGCTCTGGATACCTCTTGCCGAATACGGCGGCAAATCATGAGCGTTTTGAATGGCTAGCTGCCGCAATTCGAAAATACAACGGCCAGGCATCAGTCGTGACGGTAAACGCGATCGACGATCAACCACCAACGCAGTTACGGCAGAAGTTTACAGAAGCCAGATCGCAGGACTACGACGAGCTACTAAAAGAACTTCGGAGGAAAACGGCTAAGCGCGGCCCGGGAGACTTAGCGCGACTGCGGAGGCGATTCCAGCAGATTGTCGCCATTGACTTCTTCAACAGCCCGCTTCGTAGCAGGGTTGAGAGTGTGCTGAATAGCGCAGACGGGCTTTCGCAGGGGTCTTCGATGCCTCGCGCCAAGGCGCGAAAGGAATATCTCAACCGAACTTGGATCACCCGGCACCGCCCTGGCATCGACCGGGTATCGTCCGCATGGCTAATACGCAAATTCATCGATGCCCATCCACGATTTGCATTCGGTGATGACGCAGCCGAAGTCCCCGACGCTGTGCCGTTCGATATGTTTCAGGCAGGTGGCTTCGGCCATCGCGGCGACGATTGCACTTTCGAGACGCTGCGCAAAGAGTTCGCAATTCGTGATCCGAAGGTAGCCGTGATAGCACAGATCATTCATGACGCCGATTTGGACGACGAGAAATACGGACGCTCAGAGGGTATTGGGCTGGATCGAGTGCTGATCGGGTGGGCACACGAAGGCACAGCCGATGAAGAACTGCTGCGCCGCGGAATGGAAATGATCGAGGGCCTGTATCAGGCGATCAAGCAGTAATAAAGGTCGATTCTCTGAGTGTGTCGTTTCGGGAGGAACGATTGAAGTCGCTACGAAATCTCGCTCTAGTATTCGTGCTGGGATCACTGTCGCTGGCGGCTGCGGATCAGCAGAGCGCTCCGCCGCCATCGCCGCTAACACTTGAGGACGCGGTGCACTATGCAGCAGTTCATTTCCCCGAAGCGCGAGCGGCTCTCGCTAAAGTGGTTGGCGCGCGGGCAGCGGTGGGCTTGGCCCGAACTGCGTATCTTCCTCGCACCGATCTGCTTTGGCAGACGAATCGTGCCACTTACAACAACATCGCGGGGCTGCTCCTGCCGCAGTCAGTGATTCCTCCCCTTTCTGGTCCCGTCCTGACGAATACCAGCAACACGACAGCGTGGGGCAGTGCTGGTGGCGCTCTTTTTTCCTGGCAACCGTTCGATTTCGGATTGCGCTCTGCCAACGTGGACGTAGCACGAGCAGCGGAGGGGGGCGCTAACTTCCAGTTGCAGCTCACGAAGCTCGACGTGGCGGCGGCCGCGGCCGATGCCTTTCTTGCAACGGTTGTAGCGCAGCAGGCGCGTCGCGCGGCGGAAGCGGATGTGAATCGGCGCGAGTCGTTTGGCAAAGTCGTGCACGTGCTGGTTGGTAACCAGCTTCGCGCCGGAGTAGAAGCCTCGCGCGCCGACGCCGAACTCGCCGCGGCTCGCACGCAGTTACTTCGCGCACAAGGAGCCGAAGAAAACAGTCGCATCGCCCTGGCTCAAGCTTTGGGAATTGCCGGCCAATCGGTTCAGGTCGATCCGGGTCCGCTTGCGATAGCATTGCCCCCTGTTCCGAACACCACGCAGAGCAGAGAGGTCCTGACCAACCACCCGTTAGCGGAACTTGCGATGAGCGCGGTGGATCAATTTCGGGCGCGAGAACACGCTCTCCAGCGTTCCTACTTCCCGAGTTTTTATCTTCAGTCCGCAGTGGCTGGACGAGGCAGCGGGGTACGGCCCGACGGCACGATTGTCGGAGGCTCCAATGGACTTGTGCCGGATCGCGCCAATTTTGCCATAGGACTTACGGCAAGTTTTCCCGTATTCGACTTCTTCTCTCTTCGGTCTCGAAAGCAAATCGAAGAGGCTGACGAACAGAGCGCCAGCGCAGAGTACGACAAGACTATCCAGCAATTAACAGCACAGCTTCAGCGGGCACGAACGGAGCTGACGATCTCAAAGCAAATTGCCGATAACACTGCCGTGGAGCTACAGTCCGCGCAAATGACCGAGACCCAAGCCGAAGCTCGGTATCGTGCCGCTTTGGGCAATGTCGTGGAAGTCGCCGAGGCACAGCGATTGCTGGTGCAAGCCGAGAGCGACGATGCCATCGCAAAGGTCAGTGTCTGGCGCGCTCTATTGGCACAGGCCTTCGCCGAAGGCAATCTTCAACCGTTTATCGATGCCGTTCAGAGCGCCGCGGGAGGGCACCAATAAATGTGGCTTGTCCGCACCGCCCTGCGCCGCCCGATCAGCGTCATCGTGGTAATTGTTGCCGTTGCCCTTTGTTCCGTGTTGGCGCTGATGCGCACGCGCATCGACATCTTTCCCGATCTGAACTTGCCCGTCATCTATGTAGCTCAGCCATACGGCGGCATGAGCCCGCAGCAGATGGAAGGATTTATCTCCTATTACTACGAGTATCACTTCCTGTACATCAACGGCATTGAGAACGTCGAGGCACAATCCATTCAAGGCGTATCGCTGCTTCGCCTCACGTTCCATCCTGGCACAAACATGAGTGAAGCATTGGCGCAGACGATCTCGTACGTAAACCGCGCTCGTGCGTTTATGCCGCCCGGCACGGTTTCTCCTTTTGTGATTCGCTACGACGCGGGCACGCTCCCGGTCGGATACCTAGTCTTCTCGAGCTCCGCACGCACTCTGGGAGAGATTCAGGATTTGGCTCTCAATCGCGTGCGGCCGATTTTCGCAACTTTGCCGGGCGTTTCCTCACCACCGCCATTTGGTGGCAATCAGCGCACGATCGTCATCAGCGTCGATCCGAATAAGCTGCACGCATACGGGCTCTCACCCCAAGACATCGTGCAAGCCGTGTCGTCCGGGAACAGTATTGAACCTTCGGGAAACGCCAATATCGGCAACTATCAGGCGCTGGTGACTACCGATTCGACCGTGCAGCAGATCTCCGACCTCCTCGACATTCCCTTGCACAGTGTCTCCGGGGCGAGCGTTTATCTTCGTGACATCGGCTCGGTTTCAGATTCTTCGGACATCCTCGCCGGCTACGCGCTCTTGAATGACAAGCGCACGGTTTACATACCGGTCACAAAGAGACCGGATGCATCCACTATCACGGTCGTCAACCAGGTTCGCCAGAGCATTCCTCGTTTCCAATCGCTGGTACCGGAAGACATCAAGATCAGCTACGAGTTCGACCAGTCGCAGTATGTACGCGACGCTCTTTCCGCTGTGGTGCGCGAAGGAGGGCTGGGAGCGATTCTCACTGGCCTGACTCTGCTTCTGTTTTTGCGCGATTGGCGCAGTTCACTGATCGTGGTGATCACCATTCCCTTTGCACTGTTGAGTGCCGTGATAGCTCTGTGGGCCGCTGGACAGACTATCAACATCATGACGTTGGGCGGACTTGCATTGGCAGTCGGAGTACTCGTGGATGAGGGAACCGTTCTGCTCGAAAACATTCACGTGCATCTTGCGAACGGCCAGCCGAAGGCGCGCGCAGTACTCGAGGCCAGCCGCGAAGTCGCGATTCCCCGGCTGCTCGCCATGCTTTGCGTGCTTGCGGTTTTTCTTCCTTCGTTCTTTATGGTTGGTCCCGCGCGAGCGCTCTTCGTCCCGCTTTCGCTGGCAGTGGGTTTCTCCATGGCGGCGTCCTACCTGCTTTCGAGTTCTCTGGTGCCGGTGCTGTCGAATTGGGTGATCAAAGCGGAACACGTCGAAAGGCACAAATCCTCAGAGGACAGATTTGGCTTGTTCCGCCGGCGCTTCCTCTCTTTGCTCGATCGTCTCATGGGCCGGCCTGGCTGGTTGCTGACCGCATATGCAGTCGTATCGATGCTCGTTTTGGCGTTGGTAGCTCCCCGCCTCGATCGAGAAATCTTTCCGGCATCAGCGGCAAATCAGTTTCGGCTTCGCTTTGATGCTCCCGATGGAACGCGGGTGCCGATGACGGAGGCGCTGACGCGCCGCGTGCTTGACGAGATCCACCGCCAAGCCGGTGAGGAGAATCTCGACCTCACCCTCAGCTATGTCGGTGTGCAACCGTCGTCTTATCCAATTAATACCGTGTTCTTGTGGACGAGCGGACCACAACAGGCTGTGATCAACGTTTCCTTGAAACCGGACTCCAGCATTTCGGTTCACGATCTTGAAGAGAGGTTACGTCATAGCTTCGCGCAACAGTTTCCCGACTCCCGCTTTTCGTTCGACCCTGGCGACCTCATCAGCCAGACTCTCAACTTCGGCGCTCCATCAGTGGTCGAGGTTGCGACCAGTGGACCTCAATACGCGGACGTTGCTTCCTTTGCAGAGAAGATTCGCGGAGAACTCTCCAAGATTTCTGACCTGCGGGACCTTGAGTACGAGGAGCCACTTCAATATCCCGCAGTGGATGTCCGGGTGAATCGCGTGCTGGCCGGACAATTGGGCGCCTCCGCCGACCAGGTTGGCCAGGCGATAGTAGCTGGAACTGCATCCAGCCGATTCGTCTCTCCGAATTATTGGCGCGATCCTAAATCGGGCATCAGCTACCAGGTGCAGGTACAGGTTCCCCAAGCACGGATGACTTCTCTCGAGGACATCCAGAACATCCCCGTGGCAAGTTCCACCGGCGCGCATCCTTTGGTGCGCGAACTCGCTTCGATTCGACCGGTCCACGTGCCGGGAGAACTTGATCGGCAAAATGGACTGTGGATGATCCGTTTGTCAGCCAACCTCGGCAAGAATGACTTGGGAAGAGCTGGCCGAAGCATTCCACAAGCCATTTCGCGGGCCGGCACGCCACCCCGTGGCGTCGTCGTTCAGGTGCGAGGGCAGCTCGATGCCATGAAGCAAATCTTCGGAAACCTGTTTATTGGCCTCGCGACCGCGATTGTGGTCATTCTGTTGCTGCTGGCGGCGAACTTTGAATCTGTAAGGCTGTCGCTGGTTGTCCTTTCCACCGCGCCTGCTGTCCTTGCGGGCTCCGTCTTGATGCTGTTCATAACCGGAACAAGTCTGAATCTCGAGAGTTTTATGGGAACCATCATGGCGATCGGAGTGGCCGTGGCGAATGCCATCTTGCTGGTCACATTCGCGGAACAAAATCGAAGATCCGGTGCCAACGCGACCGAGGCTTCACGAAACGCAGCCGGCGAGCGATTGCGGCCGGTGTTGATGACAAGTCTGGCGATGATCACGGGAATGATCCCGATGGCATTGGCAATCGGCCGCGGAAGCGCCGAAAGCGCTCCGCTCGGCCGGGCCGTGATCGGTGGATTGTTCGCGGCTACACTGGCCACACTTCTCGTGCTGCCGACGGTGTTCGGGTTGGTGCAACGCAAAACCACGCTCGAAAGTCCCTCGCTCGATCCTGAAGACCCAAACAGCCGATTTGGGACAGCCCCGGAGCTAGCGAGATGAAGGTACGTTTCATTGCATTAGCGGTTATCGTGACCTTGTTCGGCTGCGGCGGAGCTAAGGATCCAAAATCGCCGCAAGCCTCGTCACCGCAAATTGTGAATGTGGTCGCAGTGCAGTCGCAAACACTCGGTACAAAGGTGTCGCTGCCTGCTCAACTTACAGCGTACGAGGTTGTCGATCTCTATCCCAAGGTGACCGGATTCATTGAGCGCATCCCAGTAGATCGAGGCTCACACGTTCGCTCCGGGCAATTGATCGCACTGCTTTCCGCGCCTGAGCTCTTGGCACAGCGCAGTCAGGCTGAAGCCGCAGTGCAGAAAGCCCAGTCCGAGCTGGTCGCGGCAAACGCCAAGCTCGCCTCCGACGAGGCAACCTACTCGCGTTTGAGGGAGGCAGCCAAGACGCCAGGTGTAGTAGCCGGTAACGACTTAGTCGTTGCCGAGCAAACCACGGCTGGCGACAAAGCGCAAGCAGAGGCAGCATCTAACAACGTTCGCGCTGCGCAAGACAGTCTTAAAGCTATCGGCCAACTAGAGTCGTACCTGAAGATCGAAGCTCCATTCGATGGAATTGTGACGCAGCGAAATTTGCATCCAGGAGCCTTGGTCGGTCCCTCCTCCGGATCGGGAAATCAACCAATCGTGCAAGTCGCAAACCTTGGCAGGCTTCGGCTAGTCGTTCCCGTGCCCGAGGCATATGCAGCCGGCGTTCGCAAACAACAGGAAGTGTCGTTCACTGTGTCCGAGTTTCCCGGGCAAACGTTTCATGCTCCCGTCGCGAGAGTCTCAAACGACCTGGACTTGAAGACAAGAACCATGCCCGTCGAACTCGAAGTTCGCAACGCGGATGAACGATTGACGCCAGGCAGCTTTGCGATGGTTCAGTGGCCCGTGCAGCGGTCTTACCCAACTCTGTTTGTTCCGTCCACGGCGGTAGCAACAGATTTGCAGCGAACATTTGTGGTGCGCGTAAGCAACGGAAAGACCGAATGGGTGGACGTTAAAACTGGCGTCACGAGTGGCGATCTTATCGAAGTCTTCGGCGATTTGCATGCTGGGGACCAAATCGTCAGTCGTGGTACTGACGAACTAAAGCCGGGAACGACGGTCCAGGCAAGGCTGCCACACTAATTTTTTCAGAACGAGATCGGGCACTAGCTCTAGTTAAATTAGCGGAGTGTCAGATCGCTGCGCCCCATAAACTCTGGAGGCTTAATGCGAAAACATCGGTCACTTCTCACCGCTTGCATGGTTCTCGGCGGAGCACTTGGAATTGCTGGCCAAACACCCGGACCGACATTGAAGAAAGTGACCGAATTTGGTTTGCCGGGACCGGCAGGCAAGCGATTCGACTATTTGACCATCGACGCGGACGATCATTATCTGATTTCGGCGCACCTCGGAGCGGGGCAGACTTACGTTATCGATCTGCGCACAAACAAAGTTGTTGCAACTGTGACCGACACTCCCGGCGCAGAAGGCGTCGAGTATGTTCCCGAAACGAAAAAGTTCTACACCTCGAACGCCGGCGATAACACTATCGGGGTTGTTGATTTGCGCCAGATGAAGGTCATTAAGAAGCTGCGTACGGAGAGGAAGCCCGATGGCAGTGCTTACGCAGCGCCCTTTCACAAACTCTACGTTTCTGACGAGCGCGGCAAAGCTGAAGCAATTGTGGATGTGACGAAAGATGAAATCGTGAAGACGCTGCATTTCGACAGCGAAACAGGCATGCCCCAGTACGATCCGGTTGCGCGCAAGGTATACGTGAACTTGCAGGATCAGAACATTTTCGCTGTTATCGATCCGGCGACAGATGAGGTAATTGGGCGGTATCCGGTTGGCCGGTGCAAGGGAAACCATGGCATGACGCTAGATCCTGAGCATCACCGCGCGTTTCTATCCTGCGAAGAGAATAATCTGATGACGGTTTTTGATCTCGATAAACATGAACCCATTGCCTTCCTGCCGTTAGCCGATGGGCCGGACGTGATCAAATTCGATCCCGGCCTTGGCCGAGTCTATGCCGCGTGCTATAGCGGAGCCATTTCAGTTTTTCACCAAGACGATCCGAATCATTATCGGAAGATCGAGGATTTCAAGGTGCAACATGCCGTGCACAGCCTGGCGGTAGATCTTGAGACACATCGTGTCTATACGCCAGAACAGGAAGAGGATGGGAAGCCGGTTGCGCGAATGGTCGTGTACGAAGCAGTAAAGTAGTTCAGAATTCCAGGTTGTCTCTTTAAGACGCGGAGAAGAAGCCGAAATGAAGCTGTCCCCTTTTGGTCCTGAAAGTCGTTTTCACCACGGAGACACGGAGTCACGGAGAAAAACCTGAATGAAACCACAAAGGACACGAAGGTTCACAAAGGAATTGCGCATTCAGGTGTTCCCCTCGTGTTCCTTCGTGTCCTTCGTGGTTTCATTTCGGCCGGGTGCCGCACCCTTTGCGGGTTTAAAGGGTGCGTGTGTTCAGGCCGTCCCTTTTTTATCAGTTCCCAATAATCGGCGGCGCGGGAGCGCCTATCACGGTCAAATTGACGGTTGTGGTGTGCGAAGTTGCTCCGCTTACTCCTGTGACCGTTAGAGAGTAATTTCCCAGAGGCGTTAACAGGCCTGTATTGACAGTGAGCGTGCTCGAACCGCTGCCTGACACCGGCTGCGGAGTGAAACTTGCCGCGCTGCCTTGCGGTAATCCGCTCACGTTCATGCTCACCGTTCCGGTGAATCCCGAAATGGGAGTAACTTTCACCGTGTAGGTTGTGCTTCCAGTAGCTACGACCGTCTGCGTCGCGGGGGATGCCGACAGCGAAAAATCTCCGATCGGAGCCGACGGCGATATCTGCACGAAGCTCGCGACCGACGGGACGCCGGCGGAATTCAACAGAAACAGCATGTAGTAGCCGGGAGGAGCGATATTGCCATTGGGCGGCGCGGTGACACTCAACACACCATCGCCCGCTGTGAACGACATGCCGACGACTCTTTGCTCCATGTCGAATGCGTGAGTAACGGCTCCGGGCCGCATCAGCACGGCCGACGTAATGGACGCGGCATCTGGAGTCTGCACCTGAAATGTAGTTCCATATCCGATTGCCCAGGAAGGAACGCTGGTGATTGTGGGACGCGGCGCGAGTGAGCCGTCTGGAGCAAACAGGTAGGCGGGTGAATAAATCTCCATGTGGGTTTCGTAGGTTCCGCGCACTGGGTTCCCACCGGCAACAAAAACTCTGCCGTCGGGCAGCAATATCGCGATGGAATGGTAGAGCCGCGGAAAGACATTCTGACCGGCTGACGAGACGCTTCCTCCATCGGCGTCGAACAGATCGGCGTTCAAGCTCGCGGTGGCTGCGTCCTCATCATTGGTCGAACCGCCGACCGTGAGCACCTTGCCGGTCGGCAGAAGCGTGGCGTTCATCTCGATACGCGGTTGCGACATCGGAGGACCCCACTGCCACGCGGGCGTTGCCGCCGAAAGATCAATGATCTCGGTGGTAGCCGTTGCAGGGTTGCTGCCACCGAAGATCATGACGCGGGGCTGATAGCCGTTTACAGGCGTGAGAGGCAGCAGCACGGAAGAACCGTAAGTGCGTCCTGCGGAATAGTTGGTAGTGGCCACAAAGGACCAATCGTGACTGGTTGAGTCGAACAGCATCGACCCGTTGGTTGGTCCGGAATAGAAGACGTTTCCATTGGGCAGCAAGTGCAGGCGCGGATATAAAGGAGGAGTCCAGCCGGACGGATACTCCTGACTCCAGCCTGATCCAACGGTGTATATCTCCACAGCGGTATTGGTTGGGCCGGATTCGTTGAGACCCGAAAAGGCCATGACCGTACCATTGCCTAACGTCGTGGCGGTCGGGTACCAGCGTCCGTGGGCCATGCTCTCGAGGTCAGTAAATTGTCCTGTGGATGGATCGTAGGCTGCAGTCTTCGCATATCCACGGAATGGGTCGTAGGCCAGATTGCCACCGACAACGAATGGCCGTCCGTCGGACAAGATGACCATGCCGTTGCAAAACATGTCCCACGCCACGGGTTGAGTTGTCACGGTGCCGGTCGCCGGATCCCATATACCTGCTTGATAGTTTGTGTTTGAGGGCAGATTGCCTGAGCCCGAAACAACCAGCACCTTGCCGGTACGAAGGAGTGCGACGTGAACTGGATTGATCGGCATGGTCGAGGGAAGTGTCTGCCATTGTCCAAAGACGTTGGCTTGCGCAAGGGCCGGTTCTCCCGCGAAGAGCAACGAGAGCAGCACAAGCGACACTGCTGCGCAGTTGGTGAAGATACGCTGGACCGAATCGTTGCCCAGCTTCTGCATTGCAAGTGCTCGGATGTAGTTCAGCATCAATTCCCCCAACAAGAAGCGGACATCAGGAGGTCTGCTGACAGGGCCTTAAACGAACGAAGACATGTCGAAGTCCGGAGACCGTTGCCGTGCCCTCAGAGCTGACTGCACACACGAAGAGGGTGCCGAGATCATCCGCTCATGGCCTGGTTTGCACGATAGAGTCCAAGGCCGATTGATGGCAGACCGTCTCTTGGGCAATCCGGTCGGAGAAGAGGTAAGTGACGGAATGCACAGGTTTTCTGGGCAAACGGCGGATTCGAAACAGGAGCTGCAGATTCAGTTTCGGGTGCGTTTTTGGGAAAAAGTGAAAGAAAGGTTTTTCACGTGAAAATATTTTCACCCTGGTCGCAGCCATCGAAGACCCACCCTCAGCCCAGCAACAAACAGCCAGAACCAACCACATGATCCTTCGACAGGCTCAGGATGACAAGAGTTGCTGGGGACCCCGGACTGCCCTCACCCCAGCAACAACAGCGAGTTGCTGGGGACCCCGACTGCGCGTAGTGAAGCGGACGCTCGGAAGAAGAGCAATTTTGCAGTCGCTTTGCGCGTTGCGCTCGGCTCCAGCCCCCAAGTTTGGCGCAGGCTCAGGCAACTACGAAGCTGGACTTAGCGAATGTCGCTACTCTGAGAATGTCATAATCGGCCGGACTTCAATCGAACCGAAGCGCGCCGCCGGGATCTTGGCTGCTACCTTCATGGCCTCGTCGATATGGTTCGCTTCCACGAGGTAAAAGCCCCCGAGCTGCTCCTTGGTTTCGGCGAATGGTCCATCCGTATTCGTAGCCGTGCCATTTCGCACGCGAACCGTCTTTGCCGTGCTCGTCGGCTGCAAAGCATTGCCGCCTTTGATGTTCGTTGCGAGCTCCTTACTCAGCGCCCGATACTCCTGGATCTCAGCCTTCTCGTAGCCCTGGCTGAAGCGTTTTTCGTTTTCATAAATCAGCAGCAGATATTGCACGGACTTCCTTCCTCCTCGTTGGGGTTTCAATAGAAAAGCCCTGTTCCGCGAGATGCTCCAGCGCCAGAGTTCGCGTGGATACTATCTCCCTCCGCGACTTGTTCAGGAGAACTGAGCACTCATGGTCGGAGTAGCCCTCGAGGAGTGACATGACGAACACGAAGCGCTCGAGTGGCTGAAGTTGAATGACGGCTGCAAGAGGGCCATCAACCAAGTTCCAGTCACTTGGTGCGAGAGCTGTCGAGGCCGGTAGATTCGCGCCTCCCGGAGAAAAGACAGCCCGAATCGCGTTCATGATGATCGACCGACGGCTCCACGCGTAGGCCCAATCCCTGAATACCGGATTTCCGTTGATGCAGTCGTCGAGACCGGCAACGAAGCACCGCTCCGCCTGTTCGGAATCTGCCGTCAGAAAAAGCGAAAGCGCGTACAGTCCGCGCATGCCTTCTATAAAGAGCTGGCGAAAGTCGCTCGCGGTCGTGTAGCCGGCCGGGGCTTTGGCCCCCGTTCTATTCCTATCTAAGCTACGCACTTCTCCCACCCATCCCACTTTCAAGCTCCTCTGTCCCTATCCACAGTTCGTCACTGGTAGAACGTTCGGGAGCAGCGAAAATCGACATATCTCACTTTCGAGGCTGCATTGGATCTAACTTATGTTGGATACGGAACCAGCTCAATAGATTCAGGGTTAACTGAGACTTAATTGCGTCTAAACGGCTAACGCGAGCTGGTTCAGCTACTTGAGGGACGATCTTGCGAAGTCTTTCGATCCGCTGGGCTCGAATCCAGTGAGCGAATCGGGGAGTCCAGATCTTCGGATGGTCCTTGTCTCTCCGTAGTTTTGGTGGTACCACGGGAGTTGTGGGTGGTGGTCAAACGGAATCAGTTGCTCGTTATTGGGAATCTGGAGGACAGGCAGCAGAGCCGGGCGGAGCAAGCGAACAACTTCCCTGCTATTCCCTGCTAATTCCCTGGCCGGTTACGAATCACCTGTGTTCATGCGGCTTTCGCAATCAGAGATTTTGCCCACGGGAAAAATTCCCTGCTGTTTTCCCTGAGCAGGGAAATGCTCTGCAATCACTACGTGAGTGACTCGCGCTCATGAACAGGCACGATGAACCAGATAGATCCTTAACCCCGCGTCTTAGCTATCTCAGGCGCTTCGCCCTGATCCTTCGCGTCGTCCTTCTCCGGCTCCGGTGCTGGAATGTGTTGCGGTTGGAGATGGTACTTAATCAGGCCCTCTTTCAATAGCTCGAATCCTTCTTCCGGCGTGTCGACGTAGCAGAAGAGTTCCTTGTCCTCGGGGGAGATGGTTCCGGTCTCAACCAGTGCGTCTAGGTTGAGGACTCGATTCCAATAATCCCTGCCATAAATCAGCACGATGATCTTCTTTGCGAGCTTTTCTGTCTGCGCAAGAGTCAGGATCTCGAAAAGTTCGTCGAGCGTACCGAAACCGCCGGGGAATATCACCAAGGCTTTGGCGAGATACGCAAACCAGTACTTGCGCATGAAGAAGTAATGGAACTCGAAGTTGAGCTCCGGAGTGATGTACCGGTTTGGGAACTGCTCGAAAGGCAGTCGGATATTGAGACCAATGGTCTTCCCCCCGGCCTCGCTTGCTCCCAGATTGGCAGCTTCCATGATTCCCGGACCGCCGCCCGACGTCACGACGAAGCGATGACGCTTCGAGTGCAACTTCATCGACCATTTCGTGAGAAGAAATGCGAGACGGCGAGCCTCCTCGTAGTACCGTGCCATCTCCACTGCTGCCTGAGCACGTTTCAGCTTCAGAGAATTTTCGCGGCCATGTAGCGCGCCATCGAGCGTAGCTGGCTGTTCGCTTTCCGGAGCGGGAATCGCTGACCCCGGCTTTTGCAGGAGCTGCAGCTCGGTTTGCGCCAAAGAGAGGTTCGCGAATCGCGCCGAACCGAAGAAGACCACCGTGTCCTGAATGCGCTCGCGCCGAAAGCGGGCAAGTGGCTCCTGATATTCGGCCAGGATGCGCAACCCACGCCCTTCAGGGCTGTTTAAGAATTGCTGGTTTTCGTAAGCGAGAGGTGCTTTCGCGAGTATGGGTTTCTCGTGTTGTGCCATGAGTAAAAAAGGTGGCCTTTATCTGGATTCAAGATTACAGGAGCGGAAGCGGCGATGCAGGGCCGGATCAGCGCCGGTCCCGGTAGTGCACAGCTTCAGAGATGCCGATCCACAGGTCGAGTAGGCCTAGTCCGGTGGCCAATCCGCGAATAAATCCAGTTCCGAGGAACCAACGGAGGCCCGGAAAGTCATTCACCAGACCATTTTCGGTCCACGCCGGTAACCAGGGGAGAACGCAGAGCACAAGCCCAACCCAGAGACAAAAGATTACCGTACTAACGAGAAAAAAACGTTGCATCCACACCGGTGGAGGCGGCTCGCCGGACTTGGGCGGCGTAAGGAGCGCAGTGGCGGAGACGTGAGTCTCATAATCCATGGGCCTGTCCCGCTCAGATGCAGGATCGGGCTCATCGTGAGCTGGAAACCTCAGCCTCTTGGATTGAACATCCATCTGAGTCGATTGTAGAGCATTAAGCGCGGAGACTACGGATTCGATCGGCTACATCGCGGTAGTCGATATTCGCGCCATAGACTTCCATGAAGTGGTCGAGAGCAGCCTTTTTGTTCCCGGCAGACTCAAAGGCATTCGCCATATCGTAGTAAACAGCGAGTCGGCTGTCCTCGCTGATACCACTTATATTCAGCGCCCGTTCATACCACCGGATTGCGGCCTGGGGAGCGCCTTTGTCCACGAGGCACTGCGCCAGCCAGGTGTAAGCCTGGATTGGCTGGGAAAACGGAGACCCGTTATCGACCGCCCGGCAGACCTTCTGCAACTCGCTGATCGCTTCATCAAGCAGTCCCATCTCGCGGAAAGCGACGCCGAGGTTGTAATGCGTTTCGGGATCATCTTCCTCGCTCGCTGGCTCGTCCATGCCCTCCTTGAATTCGTCGAGGAGGTCGGAAAGCATGGACGTCGCCTGCTGAGACTCGCTCCCGTTGGACTCCAACACCGAAACAGGACTGGCTTGGACGGTAACCTGCGGACGGACTTGCGCAGCCGGAGCTGTCACCGGCTTCTGAGTGGGAGACGATTTTGCTACTGCGGGCACCGGCGGAGGCGTGAGGTCTCCGAGCGCGTCTTCCAGATCGGCCACCATGCCGGCTAGCGGATTTGCTGTTGCTCGCTCAGGTGCTCTGGGACGCGTGGACGCTGCGACCGGGGCAGCCACCGGTGGGGGAATCAGACCTTCCAATCCTGACTTCCCTGCCTCGTCGGTCAACAGGTCGCCGAGCACATCCTCGATCTCCCCCGCAGCCGCTTCTACCGGCCGCTCCGGAACAGGAGGCTTCTTTGTAGTCTTGAAAGCCGGATCCGCGGATTTCGGTTCCTTTGTAGGCGCGGCTGGGTCAGGCTTGGGGCGTTGGGAAGTACCACCAAGATCGATGGTCACTGCCGGTTTATGTTCGACCTCGGGAATGAGTTCGGGCGCAACGGCGTGCATCTTCCCAGCGGATGCACGCAATTCGCGGAGCGCAGGATGATTCGGCGCCATCGTCTCCAGCCGCGCAATCGCGGTTTGTGCCTCAGATGCCATGCCCTGCGATAAGTAAAAGCGGGCCTCTTCCAGAATCTCGTCGGGAGTACCTTCGGCAGTGATGCCCTGCACCTTGGCGCCGTGCGTTCCTGTTACGTGTTTCGCCTGCGCTTCGGCAGCCGCAGGAGATTCCACGGTCAGCATGTCTTCCCATTCGCTAGTCCCGTCGCCCTCGGCAACTTGTGGGGAGGCCGTAGCTGCGGGCGCCTCTGGCAGCGACTCATGGGAAACCGCTAAGAGATCGAACTCCGCAATCGATGGCTCCTGGGGAGGAGCATCCGCCGCGGCGTCTTTAAGTGCAGTCTCCTCCTTAATAGAAGATGCTTGGAATGTCGGCGGATCGCTCGGCGCAAGCGGTTCGTGGCGACGAGATCCGGACGGCACTGCGTCAACATCAACCACCGGCGCGGTTGCGGCCACTCCCGCACCCTGCGCGTTGTATTTCGCCGCCATTTCTCGGAACTGTGTCGCTTGTTCCTCGAAACCGGCGGCAGTGTAAATCTCCACTAACGCGATGCACGAATTAGCTGCGTCGGCGAAACGTCCGACGCGCGCGTACATTGATGCGAGTCGCTGGCGCAAACGAATGTCTTTGGGAGCCTTGGGTAAAACTTCTTCCAGCGGGGCGATCGCTTTTTCAGGGACATTGTAGGAGGCAAACAATTCGGAATCAGTGAGAGCTGAATCGATGTCCTCTGCCAAATCCCTCGAGTATTCCTGGACAAAAGCCGGAGGCGCATCGAGCTCGTCGCCCATCAACGCTTCCACCATCAACGCCTGCTCACCCTCTTCGGCAGATAGCTCTCGCGTGACCGAATCCTTGCCCATGCGCCCCATGATCTGCCGGTAATTCTGTTCGTGAAGTGGATTTTGGGGTTCGGTCTGAGCTAGCAGCTGATAGAGATCGGCGGCCTGTTGCAGCTGTCCAGCCTGCACGTAGGCATGCGCCAGCAATTCCTGTACTTCACACAGCGAAGCCGCGGGAGCTCCTACCTTCTGCAACAGCGCTAATGTCGACTGCAGAGCCGACGCGCTCTCTTTAGTCTTCGAAACAGACGCCGATAAAGCATCGAGAAGCGCCTGGCTGTTGGAAGGTAAGAACTTGTCCGCGTAGCGCTCGTAAACACCGACCGCGTGCTCGACCTTCCCGGCATCCAGCAGTGCCGTCGCGTATGTCGTAATAATAGAAGGATCGTTTTGCTCGGCTACAACCTTGGCGATCAGCGGGTCTGCCTTCTCGAAGTTGCCGGTTTGCAGGTAGGCCTGGAGTAGCTGCCGCACCACTTCGGGACGAGACTCGGCATCAGTCAGTTTCGATAGATTCTCAACCGCCACAGCACTGTTGCCAGACTCGCCGGCGATTTGTCCGCGCAGTAACAGTGCCGGACTGTACTTTGGATCGAGTTTGAGGACCTTGGAGAGCGCTTCGTCGGCGGCATCCGCGGAGCCACGCTGATACAGTGACTGGGCGGAATTGAAATAGATCTCGAGCGCTTCTTGGTTCTTACCGAGCTTCAGGTACAGATCGGCAACCTTGGCCTGCATCGCTGCATTCTCGGGGTCAAGGTCGAGCATCTTCTTCAGAACGCCGGTCGCCTGTTCGCGCTCATTGTTCCTGAGATATTGCTCTGCTACTGCCGAGTAATGCGCACGCGCGTCGTTGTAGAGACCTTGCTGGGTGTACAACTCAGCCAGACGTACAACCGAATCCAACGCACCTGGATTCAGTTTCGTTAACTTTTTGTAAATGGCGATGGCCTTCACGACGAAGCCATCGGATGAATAGGCTTCGCCAACTTTTCTGAAGTAGTCCGCTGCCAGATCTCCGCGCCCCAGTCGTGCGTATAGATCGCCGATAGTGTTGAGTACGGTGAGGTCTTTGGGATCCTGTTTTAGAACTTTCTCGTATTCGGCAATGGCGTTCTGCAGCTTGCCCTGCTGCACAAACTTCTCAGCCGCGCTGAGGATCTTTGCTTTGTTGAAACCGAAGCCAAGCGCCATATTTGGAGAGTCCGAAAACGATAAAGACTGGCCACCCGCCTGTGCGGTCGATACTTGACGGCGCCGCGTCACCAGGGGTCAATTGCACCCGCAACCCACACGGACGCACACTTCTAAACGCAGGGCTGCGCCGGTGGGCTAACGTTAACACATCCATTGTGAGGCCTGAAGCAGGCCGGGTCTTAGTTGTAACGGGTAAACACCTGATTACGATAGGCTTCGGACTACGTGGTTACTGCCGGTTTCTAATCAGTCAAGAGATTCGGGCTTTCAGGACTTCAGTCCCTTTCGGCTCCCACCAACTGCGCGCCGCGCTTTGGCCGCCGGTTGGCCTGGAGAATCTTCTTGCGCAGACGAAGCATTTTGGGAGTTACTTCGACAAATTCATCGTCGGAGATGAATTCAATCGCCTGCTCCAAGTTGAGAGCCTTATGTGGCACGAGGCGAATGGCTTCATCGGCGGTGGAAGCTCGCATGTTAGTCAGCTTCTTCTCGCGGACGACGTTCACGTCGAGATCAACATCGCGAGCGTTCTCGCCAATAATCATTCCTTCGTAAACGTCGGTTCCCGGTCCCACGAGCAGCTCGCCTCGTTCCTGCAGGTTGTAAAGCGCGTAAGCCGTAGCGACCCCTGCACGATCCGCAACCAGCGCGCCGGTTAAGCGTTGTGGAATCTCACCCTGGTACTCCATGTAGCCGTCGAACAGCGAGTTCATCACCATGGTCCCGCGAGTGTCGGTGAGCAATTCGCTGCGTAATCCAATTAGTCCGCGGCTTGGGACGCGGAATTCCAGACGTACGCGGCCGTAGCCATGATTATGCATTTTCGTCATCTCGCCTTTGCGCGGGCCAAGCTTTTCGATTACCACGCCGATAAAGTTTTCTGGGATATCGATGGTCAGGTGCTCCACCGGTTCCATTAGCTTGCCATCAACCTTGCGAGTCACGATCTCGGGCTTGCCGACCATGAGCTCATACCCTTCGCGTCGCATAGTCTCGATCAGGATCGAGAGCTGCAACTCCCCGCGGCCCATCACCTTGAAACTGTCTGTATTGACCGTCTCCTCAACCTTGAGGCTCACGTTAGTCAAGAGCTCCTTCTCCAGACGATCGCGAAGGTTGCGCGAGGTTACATATTGACCGTCACGTCCCGCAAACGGCGACGTATTGACCGTGAACTGCATCGCGATCGTGGGTTCGTCGATAACAATCGGCGGCATCGGTGCAGGCGACTCGATACCAGTAATAGTCTCGCCGATCGTGATTCCGGTGACGCCGGCAATTGCGACGATATCGCCGAGCTGTGTCTGATCGATGTCGACGCGCTTGAGTCCGCTGAACGAGAACAGTTTTGTGATCTTTACTGTCTGGAACGATCCATCGCGCTTCGCAATTGCAACTTCTTCGCCATTCTTTAGGGTTCCATGAAAGACGCGCGCAATCGCGAGCCGGCCTAGATAGTCACTGTAATCAAGGTTCGCCACCTGGATCTGGAGAGCTCCATCAGCTTCGCCCTTCGGTCGAGGAATATGTTCCAAAATGGCATCGAAGAGCGGCTTGAGATCGCTGCCAGACGACTCCGTAGAAGTCGACGCGGTGCCTGCCTTCGCGTTGGTGTATAGAACCGGAAATCCGAGCTGATCCTCTTTTGCGTCGAGATCGATGAAGAGGTCGTAGACTTCATTCAGCACTTCTTGCGCGCGAGCGTCTGGCCGATCGATCTTGTTGATTACCAGCACCGGCGGGAGTCCCGCTTCGAGGGCTTTGCTCAAAACATAACGCGTTTGCGGCAGTGGTCCTTCACTGGCATCCACCAGCAGCATCACTCCATCGACCATCTTGAGCGCCCGCTCGACTTCGCCTCCGAAGTCGCTGTGACCAGGAGTATCGACAATGTTGATCTTCACATCGTGATAGAAGACGGCCGTATTCTTGGCAAGGATGGTGATGCCGCGTTCGCGTTCGAGTTCGTTCGAGTCCATCACACGTTCGGCGACGATCTCATTCGAGCGAAATGCCCCGCTCTGACGCAGCATAGCGTCGACGAGGGTGGTCTTGCCGTGATCAACGTGGGCAATTATGGCGATGTTGCGAATAGAAGAATTCAATTAATACCTTTCACATTCAATCTTACCGGACCAACTGTGCTTGAATGGCTCTTTTCTCCAGAAACAGCCCGTATACTCTGAATATTCATGCCTCGCTCAGCTAAATCCCGCGCCCTCCAACAACGCGCTGAAAAGCTCTTTCCCGGGGGCGTAAATTCCCCGGTACGCGCATTTCGCGCGGTGGGCGGAGAGCCGCCGATCATCGTTCGTGCTCAGGGCGCCAAGCTGTGGGATGCGGATGGCAATGAGTACATCGATTACGTCGGTTCGTGGGGGCCGATGATCCTCGGTCATGCCGATCCCGAGGTGACCGAAGCGGTGAAACGATCGACCCAAAACGGAACCAGTTTCGGCGCATCAACTCCCGCTGAAGCTGAGCTGGCAGAGCTTGTGACCACTGCTTTTCCATCGATCGAGATGATGCGCTTCGTGAGCTCGGGGACAGAGGCAACGATGTCGGCCATTCGTCTGGCGCGCGCGTTCACTCGGCGTAAGTACATCGTGAAGTTCGAAGGCTGCTATCACGGACACGCCGATTCGCTGCTCGTGAAGGCCGGCTCCGGTGTCGCCACTCTGGGCATTCCCGGATCGGCCGGGGTCCTCGATGAGCAAGCACAATTCACACTGGCGTTGCCTTTTAATTCAACCGAAGCTGTGGAACAGGCGTTTGGGCGCCACAAGGATCAGATCGCTGCCGTAATCGTTGAGCCGATCGTCGGCAACATGGGCTGCGTCCCACCTCGCGATGGATACTTACAAATGTTGCGCGGGATTACACAATCCAATGGCTCACTGCTTATCTTCGATGAGGTTATGACCGGATTTCGCGTGGCCTTTGGCGGAGCGCAGGAGCTTTACGGGGTCACACCAGACTTGACGACGCTCGGGAAGATCATCGGTGGAGGCCTACCTGTTGGCGCCTACGGCGGCCGCCTGGAGATCATGCGCATGATTGCGCCGCTGGGCCCGGTATATCAGGCGGGAACGCTCAGTGGAAATCCGCTGGCGATGGCTGCGGGCATAGCGACCGTGAGCCGTCTGCGGCGCGATCGAGCGAAGATCTATCCCGCACTGGAGCGAAATTCTTCAACTCTAGTGAATGCCATCACCGAGATCGCGCAAGAGGGTGGAGTGGACGTCACGAGCACGCGGGTTGGATCGATGTTCACGTGGTTTTTCCGAACTGGGAACGTCTACGACTACGAAGATGCAGCCAAATCGGATACAGCGAAGTTCGCGCAGTTTCATCGTGGGATGCTCGACCGTGGGATTTATCTGCCGCCTTCGCAGTTTGAAGCTGTGTTTCTTAGCATGGCACACACTAGCACGATGATCGGCCAGACGATTGAGGCCTCGCGCAGCACGTTCAAGTGCTTTAAACAAGCAGCGGTTACCAGTCCTTCGTAAACCCAGTCCAGTAGTCGAACGAGTTGCATGACTCACTTTGCTCTGCCTTTGAATAGAGCGTCACATAGGTAAGAGCGCGCATGCGGCCAAAGGTTCTCCCATCCGGCGTCGAGGGAATCACATCGCGCCAGGTGCCGGTGTTGATGTAGAAGCGGTCCCCGGTTTCGTCGTTCTTAATCAGGCACACGTCCGGCGAATGGGTATGCCCGGAAAGCACGACGCGAACTTTGTTCTGGACAACCAGTTCTTCGCGCATCGCCGAGAGTTGCGGCTGATCGGGCTCTCCGCCCATCATGAAACGCGTAATTTTTCGTGCGGCTTCCCGAGCGGGCCGGTTGTGCCATCCGCCCATCTGCAGCAGCCCTCGAGCCAGTTCCAACTCCGCCGGAGCCCAAGGCTTGGCCCGCCGACCGAGCCAATAACGAAAGAATTTGTCGTCATGGATCTGGGCCATGAGATCCTGCATCATGGGAACGAACCTCTCCCACGCCTCTTCGACTGAGAAATTGCCCTCCGAGTCATCCAGCATGTAATCGAGCAGCGCCGACTGCGGACGCACGTCGTCGAATTGCAGCAAACGCAGGTACAGCGCCCCCAGCACAGGATCTTTCAAAATCTGTTCATCGCCATACTTGTGACGAAAAAGATAAGGAAGCCGCACCGCGACATCGATCGTGATGAAGTCACCAAAGTTCGCCTGCGAGTATCCCGCCTCGTCCACTTTCAACGGGATGGGTTCGTTCCCAGGAAGGTCGAGTGCAAAGTTATTGTTGTCGTATTCGTGACCGTGGCGGACAAGAACATCAGGATCTTCGAAGAGCGCGTAATGGGGAAAACGCTCTATCTCACGAATCCCCATTAGTTCGCAGACTCGCTTTCGAATCGCGGCGGACCCATTCGCCAGGCGGTCATGATTTCCCGTCAGGCACGTGATCTTGACCGGGCACGGGAAGTCGCGATCTACCCAATCGCGCGCAGTCGAATCGTGCCCCTTGTACTTTCCCGCAGCAAGGTTGCGAAAGAGCGCGAGAGTTTGACTGACGGCCGGCTCAGCGGCAACCGCCTCCAGAATCTTGAGAACTTTCTTTTCCAGCTCTGGAGAAACATCGTCGAGCGATACGTACGGCCGGAGTTCGTCGTTGAACCAGAGCGTGGTGCGATTGAGGTCGAACACATCGCCGGCGATCACCAGCTCGAAATTCTCTACATAACGACGGCGCGCCTCGTCGGCCATATGCGAAATGAAACTGCGATAGGCCTTGGGATCGAGATTGCGACGAAAGATGATTTGCTTGCTGCCGCCGCTGATTACATCTGAAGCTTCTTCTTCAAAATGCAAGTCGGAGATAACTGCGATCATGAGAGGCTCAATGGTCTCATCGCAGCGGCACATCCAGCAACGCCACCCAATACTGAATGGATTGCAGGCAGAAGCCCGAGAGAATAAGGACAACCCCGAAAACTCCCAAACGACGTTCCGGCAGACTGTCGGCGAACCATTCGATGTAAGGAGTAAGAAAGTTCCCGAATGCAGTCGCGAGACCGATCACCAGACCAATCTCCAGAGCAAATCCTATCGAATAGGTACCCTGCGCGAGCAGTCCGGAGATCAGGGCTGCGAGAAGATATCCCACAGTTCGAACTAGCGCGGCCGCTGCTTGCCGGCCAGTGATACGAGGTCGCGCCATAGCCTGATACTGCATCGTGGGACGTACGCCCCAACTGTACGCAATGATCTGACCGACGGTACTCAGAATTGCAAAAATGATCGCGAACTTCGTTCCATAATTGTGATGCAGACCTAGCCCAAAGCCGGCGCCGCGAATCAGACTAAACAGACTGTCATGCGCTAGTCCGTAGTCAGGCTGCTGCCGCGCGGCTCGTGACAACTCAACGGCGAGAGTAAAACCGTTGGTTAGTCCAACCGCGAGGCCAAAACGCCAACCCAGTGGAAGTCCAAACCCAACGCCATATAAGACTGAATAGGTAACCGCCCGCGTTAACGTGCGCAATGGACCGTGCTTGCCGCCCAGCAAATCGTAGGCGAGGTACATGCCGCCAATCAGATCTAGTGAGATTCCCGCAATGCTGACGGCTGCAAGTACGTGTCGGTCCATTCAGGAGAAAGAGGCTGCGCTGAGATATTACATGCTGCTTGAGACACAGCTGCTTTAGAAAAGTACTCAGCAGGCACAACAAGGGCTTCCGGCTTAAGACGGCAGGACAGACAATCGCGCTGCCAAAGAATCGATACGTTGGCCAAGGGTGGTTTCTGAATCATGCTCGAAGACTTCACCTACTAGAAGGATCGATGGCGCCGAAAGCAATCCCGAATTAGGAAGATCGCCAAGCGTCGTTCGAAGTTCCGATTGCGTCTCGCGGGAAACTGCAGACACGATGACGCATGGAGTCTCGGGCGAAAATCCTTCCGCGAGCAAACGATTCCCCACAGAGGCATAATCTACGCCCGGCATGTAAATCACGTGGGTGGTCCCTTCCGAAGGCGCACTGGCAGCGCGATGTCCTGTGCTAAAGACCACGCGTGAGGCGTAGCGCCTATCGGTCAATGAAGTTTCCAGCGCCGCAGCAGCGGCGAATGCTGCGCTAATTCCCGGCACAACTTCGAACTCGATGCCTCGCTCGCGTATGGCGTCGATCTCCTCCCCCGCACGTCCAAAGAGCATCGGATCACCTGATTTGAGCCTGACCACCGTTCGTCCCGAACTGGCGTAGGCAACCAGCATCGCATTGATCTCTTCCTGCGTGACTCGTGCGGCGCCGCATCGCTTCCCTACTGAAATCACCGTCGCAGTTCGTGGAATCAAAGCGAGAATCTCGCGACTGATCAGATCATCGTGCAACACCACATCCGCTTCGCGAAGCACGCGAACTGCCTTCATGGTGAGCAATTCCGGATCGCCCGGACCTGCTCCAACCAGGTAAACCTTGCCTCTGGAGGAAAAGCTCACGAGCCGACTCCTGCTGGATAGACGAGATCGCGCAAGAGCTGCAACCGTTTCGCTCCGGGGGCGTGCTCGCGGAGAATGCGCCGACGTTCGTCTCCGATGTACTGTACAACTTCGTCCAGATCCTCGGACAGAGCCTGGCTGATTTCATCACGTACGCGTTGTGCCAGATGCGGGCTCTCGCCTTGAGAAGAGACGGCAACGACGAGCGATCCACGCCGAACCACAGCCGGATAGTAAAAGTCGCACAGAGGTGGCACATCGACGACATTCGCGAGAATGCCGCGCCGCTGCGCTTCGTCATAAATCTGCTGGTTCACTGTAGGATCCGAAGTTGCCGCAATCACGAGGTAGACGCCATCCAGGTCGCTGGACAGATACTTCCGCTCGTGCCACACCACACGCGCACCCAGAAATTCACGCACTGCAACTGCCGGAGAAGGATCTACAACGGTGACTTGTGCGCCGGCATCAAGCAACCCCGCAATCTTTTGCGTGCCGACCTGGCCCCCTCCCACAACGAGGCACCTGCGGCCTTCGAGCTTGAGGAAAATTGGAAACAGATTCATTTACTCCACTCCATGCGGCACAGCGCGCTCAGGGAGGTCGCGTTCGACAGGAGCAAACTGAGCTCCCGCAAGAAACTCGCGAAGCTCCAGATCGCTGTGACGGCCGAACCAGGCGCGCAGATTCTCACCGCCTTCCCGTGTCGTCAAATAAGTCCGAAGCAATCGCTCTAACGCCTCGGGCACCTCGGTTGCCGGCGCGCGGTAGCCAACGGGCCGCGCCGTCCGCGCCCATGCGCCGACAGAACCACCCGCGCAGAAGTAGTAAGCATCCACCAGCTTCCCGTTGTGCTTGATCTTCTTTCCCTCGAGTCCTATATCGGCGATCCAGTGTTGGCCGCAACTGTTTGGGCAGCCCGTGACGTGCAGCTTGAGTTGTTGGTCAAATTCGGGAATGCGAGATTCGAGTTCCTCCACTAGCCAACGCGCAAATCCTTTGGTCTCGGTAATGGCCAGCTTGCAGAATTCAGTCCCCGTGCACGCGACCGCGCCGCGCCAGAATGGTGTGGCGTCGACCTGCAGGTCAATCTGCTGCAACTCCCGCGCCAGTTCGGCTGCACGGCTGCGAGGCACATTTACGAAGACCAGGTTCTGCATCGTTGTTGTGCGCAGTTCGCCGCTACCGAAGCGCTCGGAAAGCTCAGCAGCATGTGCAAGCTGATCTCCCGAAACTCGTCCACGAAGAACCGAGGCGCCGACATACGCGAGTCCGGGCTGCTTCTGCGGATGTATGCCGACGTGATCGCGGTAGATGTCCGACGGAACCTGCTCGTACTCCGCCGCGTCAAGCTTGAATCCCAATCGCCACTCGAGCTCGCAACGAAAACGTTCCTCCGTCCATCCTTGCTGGAGAAACAGGTGCTTCAGTCGCGCGCGTTCGCGGCTCTCACGCAGTGTCGACTGCTCGCGGAAGAGTTCGGCAACGCCGCGCACCACATCGATCGCCCTCTCGAGAGGCACGAAGACGTTCAGCCGAATTCCCAGATGAGGATCGGCCGAGAGACCGCCGCCAACTCGCAAAGAGAATCCAGGCTCGCTTCGGCCATTCCGCACACGCTCTGTCGCGGTTAGCGCAACATCGTTGATCTCAGGATATGAGCACCAGCTCCTGCAGCCGGTGGCGGTGATTTTGAATTTGCGCGGAAGGTTGTAGAAGTCCGAATTACCCGAGAGCTCGCGCGCGATTCCCTGCGCGAGTGGAGACGCGTCGAAGATCTCATCTGCGGCGACTCCCGCCAGCGGGCAGCCGGTCACGTTACGCACCACGTCGCCGCACGCACCCTTCGGGCCGAGACCCACGGTGGCAAGCGCATCCATGGTCTCGACAAGCCCTTCAATCGTCAGCCAGTGCAATTGAATGTTTTGTCGAACCGTAATGTCGGCCAGATTGCGAGCGTGCTTCTTTGTTACTTCCGCAATCGCACGCAGCTGATCCGAGCGCAGAATGCCGTTCGGCAAGCCGATTCGCATCATGAAGTATTCAGTCGCAAGGCCTTCGCCGCCTTTGCCGCCGACGGCGCCCACACCGTCGCCCTGCGTGTAGATACCCCACCACTTGAAATACGCGTTTGCCCATTCCGGAGGAATGGTGCTACGTCCTTCGCGAGCGAACTGCCGAATCTGCTCTACGTGCTCCCAGGGATTGAGTTCACGTTTCAGCCGCTCGATCTTCTGCGCCTTCGTTTCCTTAACGACCTGTGCCGCTCCCGCCATGAAATCCTTCAGAAATGAGCTACGCGACTGGCGCCAAGCACCAATCCGAGAGTAAGCGCTGCTATGACGACCTCGCCGAGAGCGCCGACAACAAAGGGACGCATCCCTTGCTTCGCCATCGCGCGAATATCGGTCCGCAAACCTACGCCTGCAAACGTAAGCAAGAATGCCCAGCGCGAGAGATTTCCGAGAGCGGCAGTCTGTGACTTATCGAATACATGCAGGCTGGCTAGGGCCGAGATCAGCAGGAAGCCGAGTACAAATTTGGGAAATTTTGCCCACAGAAATTGCGCTTTGTTCTGCTTGAACTCCGTCGCCTTGCTTGTCGCCCAGCGCAAGGCGAAGCCAAGCACTACGAATCCGATCATGGCGTTGCGGGTAGTCTTGGCCAGCACGGCGAATTTTTGCGCCGTATCGGAGTAGATCGCACCAGTCGCAACGGCTTCTGCGGTGTTGTCGACCGCAAGGCCCGACCACAGTCCGAAAGCGTGGTCCGACATCCCAAGTGCATGACCAATGAGTGGAAATGTGAACAGAGCGATTGCACCCAGGGCGAGAATGGCCGCGATCGCAAACGACGCGTCTTCATCGTCGGCCTCGATCGCGCCTTGCGTTGCAATAATCGCGGAGACGCCGCACACCGACGATCCCACCGCAAGCAGTGCGCTGAGGTTGCGATTCAACCCGAAGACGCGGCCAAGCCACGTCATGAAGCTGATCGCCAGCGTAAGCTCGACGACTACGAGCACAAGACTCACGCTGCCCATCAAGGCCAAATCACCGACCAGGAAACGCGCTCCCAGCAGCACGATGCCGGTCTTCAACCAGAAATCGTAAGTGGCGATTCCAGCACGAAAGACCTTCGGCACGCCGAAGGTATTGGCGACCACCACCCCAATCAGAATCGCCCACAGCACGTACTCGATGTTGGGAAGATGCAAATGATGCGACTTGCCGTAAAGCGCGATTCGTTGCTCAATGAACTTCCCGAGTAAACCGATCGCCGCAAGCAGCGCAACGCCCGGCAAAGGCTCAAAGATCCGTTGTGGGAAGGGAGCGAATCTGGGTTGCGGTATCGCTGCAGTTGCCATGTTGATCTCCTTCCCTACCAGGGAACTCTCTTGATCACGCCCAGGCGCACAACTATTGCCAATGCCAGTGCGGTCCAAACTGCAACGGCGTCGAGCGAGAGGTGGGGACGTTTGCGAATCGGTGTCATAGCTGCTCCGTTTTTGTTCAGAAAATAAAAAGCCCATCCGCTGTGGATGGGCTTTGGAGACTTATCGGGAACTGCTAAAAAAGTCTAGGAATGCACCTCCACACACGAGCGCACACAAATCCGACAACAACACATGCTCGCGATGGAGAGGTTATGCATTAGCCAAATAACGTATCTGACCCCGGTAGAACTGTCAACTGCGCATCAGATTAGACAGACACGCTTGGAGATTCAGGATTTTTTACAGTCAGCAAGGCCAAAGGACTTTCGCTGCTCTTCTACGATCTTCCCCGATTTCACTCGCGTTGTCCCTGTGCGAAACCTGAACCCGTTGCTCCCAGCCAACTTATACGAGAATACCAAGTGGAGGTAACGAGCCGTGGCAAACCCATTCGTGCATGTGGAACTGAATACGCCGGACCCGGAAAAAGCAAAGGCGTTCTACTCGAAGCTATTCCAGTGGGAATTAGAAGATGTGCCCAACCCCGCCGTGCCCTCCAGTGTCTACACCATGATCAAAGTGGGATCGGGCACGGGTGGCGGCATCATGAAGCAAGTTTCCGGCGGACCTTCCGGTTGGCTCGCTTATGTTGAGGTGGATGACATTCAAGCTGCGACGCAAAGGGCGAAATCGCTAGGCGGCAAGATCATGAAGGACGTAACCGAAGTGATGGGCATGGGCTGGCTCAGCTTTATTCAGGATCCGACGGGCGCAGTTCTGGGGCTCTGGAAGACAAAGAAATAATCTGCGTTAGCGCTCGCTATGGAAAGAGATCAATGCAGGCCGCGAAGGCCTGCATCACTATTCCCTGTCCCCTGCCTTGTTACAGGCGATAACCGACCAGTGTGCCCGGCGCAGTCTGCAGGAAGAGCATGTCGGCGATGTCGTCTACCGCGTATGCCGGCTCCTTCTCTTTGCCAAGATTCACCTGTGCTAGCGGCTGTGCTGTGCTCTTATCGATCTGCATCAACACATTGCCATGTCCGTCGGGAGCGCGCGTCAACATGAAGACGAATCCAGGGACATCCAGCGAGGCCTTGAACCGCTTCGTCGCCATCGCTGCCGACTGCTTTGAGTAGCCCTCGAGCTGCTTGCCACCCTGCGTGTACGCCGCAGCGAGCTGGCCGGTTACCCGTTGAGTAGTGGGATCGGTCGCCTGCTGCGAGGCTTGAGCGAAGGCGTCACCGTATGCCGAGGCAGCGGCACCGTAGAGGCCTGCGCGCACGGCGTTGAGCGCATAGAGAGCGCGCAACACTCCCGGAAGCTGCGGTGCCGGGTAGTAAACCTGCTGCTTGATTTGTCCGTCGCGCGCAACAATCACCAAGTTCTGCGAAGAGCTGAGGACGATTCCTTCCTGCCGGATCTCCATCGCCGTAGGATCTTCACCGCCCTGCAGCTTGATTTCATTTCCTACTGCGCGGAAAGTACCGGCCTCGCGATCAACTGCATAGAGCCGATGGTCGCGATTCGCAAACACATAGAGCGTCTTACCTTCCGCAGAGTGATGCAGGTAGTAGCGTGCAGCCTTGTAGTCGCTCGAGCTGAGGGGCTTGCCGCTCTCGATTGCGTCTTTGAACCGCGGCTCTCCGGTTTCGAGATCGATGACGTTGACCTCAGCATTGATCGTTGCGTCGGGCCGCGATACATAGAGCAAGCCCTTCGGGGTGAGCTCCGCGTAAGCGAGCTGGCCTTTGATCTTGACGTCCTTTTTCAACCGCAATGACGCGCTGGCAACATCCAACACGTTCACAAATGTGCGCGACTCCGCGTCCACAGCGAGGACAACAGCATTCCCAGCGACCAAGGCGTCGATCACCGTGCCGTGCATCCGGATGGGTTTTGGGGCGATCATGGTTCCATCTTCGTAGCGAGCGACGTTGAGCCCGGTTTGCACAACGCCATTGACGATGCGAACGTTGCCGGTTGCCTCGTTCTCCGGCGGCGCCTCAGGAAGCATCACAATCCCTGCTGGATGCTGCACGATGTCGCGTATGCGTCCATCCACCTTCGCCGGTTTAGTCCACAGCGCCTGGCCGTCCGTCAGGCCGTATGCCATCAAGCTGTCGTTGAAGCTCACGTAGATGCGATTAGGTTTGTCGAACGACGGATACAGACGCACGTGCTGCGCCACCATACCTCGCTGTGTAGGAAGAGTCGCCGACCAGCGCACTGCTCCAGTGCGCGCATCCAGAGCGCGGAGACCCATCAATGTGTGCACGACGATCATGTCCGGCCCGGCCTGCAGAACCTCGAGTGCCGTTGACTCTGCCGCAAGGTTCTGGAGTCCCTGCATCAGCGCACCAAAGCCTCTCTTCTTAGGCTCAGTCTGCGTAAACAGCGACTCATTCGCCCAAAGTCGCTGCCCGTTGACGAGGTCGAATAGCCCCACCACGGACGGACCCGCAGCCCGCTTTCCGTGGACCAGAAGTGTGCCGCTCTGGGGCAGAACGCGGCGTGTAATCACCTGCGTGAGATCAAGTTTCCGTGAATCGAAGATCACAGAGCCAGTCACTGGATCAAAGATCAGGAGCAAGCCCTCTCGCTTAGCTTCCATCAGGAGCGATCCTTCGACTGGGCGCACGCTATCCGCCGAAAGTCCTCCCAATTCGGGTTTCTCCCATGCAACTCGCCCGCGATCGATGTCTATAGCTGTAAGCGCGCTGTCGGTCGAGACAAGGAGAGCTCCCGCAGGCGTGATCTGCTGCCAACGAATGTCGCCATTCACCTTGACGGTCCAAGCGGCCGTCGCGGTGGAAGTGGTGGTGCTGTCGGCTTGTGTGTAAACGCTGCTTCCGAAGACGATCCCAAATACAGACAGCAGGACCGTACGGCAAGTGCGGCCAAGAAAAGAGGCCATCATCATCACAATCTCCTTGTGGAAGGGCAGAGGCGGGATACCAGTGGTCATGCTCCCCGATATCGAATCGGGAAGCAAAACACGAACAGACATGTCCTGCTAGAGCGCTCTGAGCCGTTTTCCGCGTATTCCGTGCTCAGTGATAAGACAGTTCTTGCTTTGCGTTGGGGATCGCTTGAGTCTCAGCTTTTTGGCGCAGACCTGCGATGCACTACAATTTCGCGCCATGCTGAAGAAAGCTGTCATCGCCATTAGCTTCGCTGCCTTGTCCCTCACTCAAGCGAAGCCACAAATACAGCCACAATCGCAACCCAGCCAGTCGCAAACTGCGCAACCTGCCCCGGCGCAGACGCCGGCGTTCACCGTCAAGCAAATCGGTAAAGGCGTTTACGCGGCGATCTCGGGGCGCGCCGGGGGCAACACTGGATTCATCATTGGCGATAACGGGGTGCTGGTGGTCGATACCTTCATCAGCCAAACGCCCGCGCGTGACCTGCTAAGCGAAATCCGCAAGATCACGAATCTGCCCGTGAAGTATGTCGTCAACACCCATTACCATCTCGACCACGTGGCCGGCAATGCCATCTTCACTGAAGCGGGAGCAACCGTGATCGCCCATCGCAACGAGCGCGGTTGGGTGCGGACGGAAAATCTGAAGTTCTTCCGGCAGAATGGCGCAACGCCAACCGCGGAGCAGCGCGCGCAAGTCGCGTCCCTCGTCGAGCCGCAGATCACCTATGACCACATTCTCGAAGTGAATCTCGGCTCACGCCTGGTGCGAGTCGTTTATTTACCCGGCCACACCGGCGGCGATTCCGTGGTCTACATTCCTGATGCAAATGTCGTCTTCACCGGCGACCTCGCATGGAACCAGCGCATTCCCAATTTGATCGATGCCACTACTTCAGCCTGGATCGAAACCCTCGACAAAATGATGGCTGCGCATCCCAACGCTACCTTCATCCCCGGCCATGGAGACGTAGCCAGCGTGCAAGACATTAGAGCGTTTCACGATTACCTGGCAGCGCTGCGCGAGAGCATTCAGAAGGCGCAAGCTGCAGGACAGAGTGGCGACGCACTAACGCAAACTGTATTGGCCGATCTCAAGCCCAAATATGGTGCGTGGCCCGGCTTCGAACGTCTTAGCCCGCTGAACGTCCAGCAAACGGCCGCCGAACTTGACGGAACAAAGAAGATTCCACAAGCTGAGTAGGAATATGCTATTGCTCATGCCAACCAACTCTCGCGCTGGAACTCGCCAGGTTAAGATCTTCAGGAGCGGACGAAATCAGGTTGTGCGAATTCCGCGAGAGTTCGAACTTCTTGGTGAGGACGCTATCATGCTCAAGGAAGGCGAGCGACTAGTTATCGAACCGGCGCGGCCGCCGTCTCTGGTTGCGTTACTGCGGGCGCTCAAACCGCTGAAGGAAGATTTTCCCCTCATTGCTGAGTTGACGATTGATCCTGTCAAGCTCTGACGTGCTACCGGCCCTCGCGTGAGATTTCCCGTCATCGTCGCCGCGGGAAACGCATAGATCTCTTCAATTCCTCCATTACCTCGTAGACGATTGGGCAAGTAAAAGTCCGACCAATCATTCCCAGGGTGCGACAGACGAAATCCGACTCATAGAGGTATGGATAACCACTGCAATCGGCAGGACGATCTTCATACACGCTACACCGGTTGTCTTTCAGGAATGGACACGGAGTCGTGCGGGTGATCCAAGGATTGTCACAATCCGGTTCCGAGCGTTCCAGATACGACTCGATGAATTGTTCACGCGTCGTTCCAAGACGGTGTGCCAGGCGCCCGACTTCCATCTCGCTGAACGTTGGCTTGACCTCGCGACAGCAGTTGGCGCACTTGGTGCAGTCGATTCCGGCCCACACGCGCCGCGTGCTGGCAAAGACACGACGGTCAATTTCATCCGGCTCCAGATTGCATTTGGTCTTTAGGAACTGACGAAACCTATAATTTTCGTCCTCCTTTTCCTCGGCGAGCTTGCGTATCTGAACAAGATCGAAGGCCATACTGACACTCTTCCTGGTCCTGCCTCTTGCTTTCGCAGCTTAGAGGCTTAGGAGCCTAGCAGCTTCTTCTATTCCCCCGTCCCTGGTAAAACTCCGATCGTATGCAGCCAGCGCGAGGCTAACTGCGGCCACCTTGTTACCGGCTTCTCCGTCGGACGCAGGCCATATCCGTGGCCGCCTTGCGCGTAGGTGTGCAGCTCCGCGGGTACGCCTGCTTTCTTCAGCGCCATGAAGTACTCGACCGCGTTCTCTACGTGTACGCCATCGTCCTCCGCCTGCACGAGGAAGCTCGGCGGCGTTGAAGCTGTCACCGGAATGTCCGGACTGAACTCGAAATTCTTTTCGGCATTCGCGAGATATCCGGGATAGAGGATGATGGCGAAGTCAGGACGGCAGCTCAGTTGATCGGCCGCATCCACCGCCGGATACAGCCGCTGCTCATAATGCGTGCTGACGGCCGCAGCCAGATGCCCTCCTGCCGAGAATCCCAAGACCCCCACCCGCTTAGGATCGATGTGCCACTCTGCCGCATGCTCGCGCACGATCCCGATAGCACGCTGGGCATCCTGAAGCGCCGCGCCCGATTTGGGAAACGGCCCGGTCTCCGGCACGCGATACTTCACCAGCACGCAGTTCACGCCAATCGAGTTCAGCCAGTCGCAGACCTCTGTTCCCTCAAGGTCGATCGCCAGGATGCGATAGCTTCCGCCGGGAAACACCACCACCGTAGGCATAGGGCCTGAGTTCGGCGTGCTCTTGACCCCATACAGCGTGAGCGTCGGCACGGAGACATTGCCGATTCGAATCACGGGGCGTCCCGCAACCTGACGGTCCTTCGCGGTTGTGGTCTCCTGCTCTGGTGCTTTGGCGGTCGATGGGCCAGGCGCGCCGCCAGACCACAGAGGAACGGTTGTATGTTCCGGACTCGGTGGCCAGGCCGAAGGTGTTGGCGTTTGCCCAAAGGCGGAAAGAACGAAAGAGATGAAGACGAGCTGCAGAAGCAGCGATTTCAGCGTTCCGGACATAGCCGGAAAGTGTACCCTACTCGTCTTCGCCGACTGCCGGCAAGCGTTCCCGGCAAAGTTCGCCCTTTCACCAACCGAAACGTGCGGTAGGTGAGCGCCGTTCCCGCAGCCCATGTGCGGCGAGCCATGGGAATTGCGATACCAAATTAGATCCCGAGATACCTTTGGGGCAATCGAGGTTACTTAGGACTTATCAGCGGGACCTGCGAGGCGAGTTGGAGTTCGATCATCATGCCGACACGGCGATCGATCTGAAAGAACATGGCGGTTTTCTGGCGCGAGATCACCTTCTCGAATTCAGGAATGAATTTGAGGCGCAGCTGAGTGTTGTCATTGTCGAGAGCTAGCCACCGCTTAATGTAACTGCCGGCTTGATCTTCGCTCAGGTTCCGATAATTCTGTGCGTACTCCTTGATCAAAGCGTAGCGAACATCGTTCACCTTGATGGTCTCTCCGATGTATCGGTCGTACACGGGCCAGAATTTAGTAGCTTCCGTTTCGGTCAAGGGCATGTTGGCGGCCACAACCTTCTTCCGTTCAGAACGAATGTCCTGCCGCATCAGCTGGATGTTGGCCTCGTTCACCTCCTCTGCGTTGACAGTTTTGGCGCTTGCCGGCGAGACTGCGGGCTGTTGCGCACTGAGCAAAGAAGACGCAGCGAGCACGGATGTCGCCACGTAGAAAACGAGAGCCATGTTCCGCTTCAAGGTGGAATTCTCCTTTTCTGGAAACTGAGTTCTCCGACTATGTCAGACAGGATTCAGAGAGGCCACTGGTAGTTTTGACAAGTCTGCGAGGGGCTCAGCCTGTTCCGCTTTGTTCTTTCATCGGACCCCCAGACAGTCAGGGGCCCCGTCCCACGTTGAAACAAAAAGGCGCCACTCCACCAATTCCCTGCTCTTTCCCTGTTAAGGCTCAGAACAGGGAATTTAACAGCGAAAAGAACAGGGAATTATTTTTCCGAACACCAAACCCGCATGGATACTGGGGAAAACGAGAGCGACCAGGGAAATAGCAGGGAATTAACAGAGAATTTTGTTTGACGCGAGCTTCTCTGCCTACTCGCCAGCCCCTGCCGGCGATTGACCGTTGCATCTACATGAGCCGGGTGCCTATCAGAATCTTCCAACGGCCACTCCGTCTAAAAGTTTATTTTTCACGTGATCCCGAAATCTAAAGGACTTATATCGCGAGATCCCACAAATCCCATGGGATATCCCACCCCATCTCCTGGGATCTCGGTGGGATATCCCAGAAACCGCGGTGGGATCGAGGTGGGATATCCCACACCTTGAACGTGGGATCTCGCTGGGATTCCTCTTGTCTTCTTGTCCGCGAAACAACGCCGCGCTCGCAAGTGGGTCGCAGACCCCAACACGTGACGCAGACGATCTCGCTGTGGGGAGGTGGGCAGCCACAGCCCCCCGCGAACGCCACGAGACTCTGCCTCGGTTGACGGCTCACCTGAGCCTCCCGAAATGGAAAGATGTCGCAGCATCGCTCTTCGCATAATGGCGCGAATCGAGCAGCAAGAGCAAGGTTCATCCGTTGCTCGCAAGATTTTCCAGCGCAGACGGATCAACAACTTGCAAGCTAAAAGTAAAATATTTGCGCAATCCGTTGCTCTAAGACAATTCCACATCCAAATTTAGCAAAAAACGGGCCTTCAGAAATCCCGTTTCTGTATCGTGCTCGTCGAGATTGCAATCAGGACGACTGTACCGATCAGGCATATCGCGACGCTTGCCCACGGAAAATTCGAGACTACCCATGTTTGCCTGTCAACGTACTCCTGAAGTCGCATGAAGCGCACAAGACTCAAAGCGCGAAGCCGATCCACGATCGTGCCGTAGAGGTTGAGGATGAGTATTCCGAAGGCAACAACCGGCGCTGTGTATTCACCTTCGATTAAAGACGAAACGAGAATGGACATGCCAAACAGGAGTAACCCACCGCTCAGAACAGGCAGTACCAATAAGCAGACGTGCACAAGAGGAATCGGCTGGCGCATGTAGATGGACAAGAGCGCCAGCATGGCGACCCAGGGGGAGAGGGTCAGTGCAAGAACCTCAGCGAACCCAACCGCAACACGCGACAGGACCAGTTGCGTGCGGCTGACCGGCAAAGCCAACGTAAACAAGGTAACCCCAATCGCTCGCTCTCTCAGCAGCCCTGCCATGCCCAACAGGATGGCGGCAATCGTCGTCAACCCCACCTGCCATTGTTGAGCGAAGAACAGAAGCCTGCGCTCTTCTCGGAGGCCAAACGCAAAGGCCGGCAATCGGCTAAAGCCGTCACCGGTTCCGCGGTCAAGGACGAAGAACCCACAGAAAAACACGAGCCCGCCCAGGCAGAGGAGAAACCTCCATCTTGTTTCGAGCCATGCCTTATACCAGAGCATCAGAGTTCTCCTTTGCGGTTACTGTGTGAAGGAACAACTCGCGCAAGCTCACGCAATCCACGTCAACGGAGGCAGCGCACAGCGCGTGAGCCTTCTCGACAACTGCGTCGGCATTCCCCTGAGCCAGAAAAACCGTCTGCCTGCCTGCCGTACTAATATGGGAAATCCCGGGAAGGCGAAACGCGCCACGTGGAGGATCGCCCGTAAAACCCACAGTCACGCGGCGATAGTCCTGTCGGAGATCGTCCATGGAGACACTCACTCGTAGCTCCCCGCGATCAATGATGCACGCCTGGTCCGCGATACGCTCAACTTCGGCGATCTGATGCGAGGAGAAGAACACCGTGATTCCCTCGGATGCGGCTGCTACAAGCTCCGAGAGAAACTCTTCGATGCCAACCGGATCAAGCCCTTCACTAGGCTCATCGAGAATCAGGAGTTGGGGTCGGCGGGCGAGTGCTAGCAGCAGCGCCAGCTTTGTCCTCATGCCCTTTGAGAGTACCTTCACCTTTCGCTGCTTCGGCAGTTCGAATTGCCGAAGCAGTCGTTGCTCTGTGTCTGTTCGCCAGTCCCTGTAAAACGATCGTGTGAATCGAATCAGTTGCTCGACCGTCATGTATGAGTAGAGCTGCTTGTCTTCCGCAACATAGGCAACTTCAGCACGCATATGCCGGCTCTGCTTGGCATTCTGGATCGCCCTTCCCAGAACAGTCCCGGATCCGGAACTCGGGAACGCTATTCCCAGAAGCATCTTGATGGTCGTACTCTTTCCTGCTCCGTTTCGGCCAAGAAAGCCAGTGATTTGTCCACGCTGCACCTTAAGATTAAGATCGCAAACAACTGATGCGTCGCCATAGCGCTTTGATAATTCTCGCGTTTCGATCACCAGGTCTGTGCTCATGGTTTCCTCTCCCTCGATACCTCGTAAAACAACTCAGCTTCCAACATGCGGTGAATCTCTTCGTCGGAGAAGCCCTCGTCGCGGAGCGAGTCGACTAACTTCCCAATTCGGGCCTGTGCCCCTCGCACGCTATCGGCGCGCGACTTGACGCGTTGTCTTGCAGTCACGTAAGCGCCGGAGCCATGCCGAAGGTCAAGAAGGCCCTCGTGTTCGAGCTCCGAATAAGCTTTTGCGATCGTGTTGGGACTCACCACCAGCTTCTCCGCAAGGGTTCGGATACCAGGCAATACATCGCCGTGATCCAGAACCCCGGTTTCGATCGCATGGCGAATCTGCTGGATGAGCTGCAGGTACAGAGGCTGGCCGGCTGCAGGATTGAGTTTGAAGATCACGACCGGTACTGTATCACTGATATGATACAGATGGACACCGACATTGGGGGGCAAGGTTCCACGGTATCGAAAGGCGGGTGGCCGATCCCTTCATTTTGTCTTTGATTCTTGTGACCTTTCAAAACTGCGGGTGCCGCATCCTTCGCGATGTTCGAAGGATGCGCTCATCCACGCAGATTAGGCAACGACACGCGAGCGCCGAGTAGAATGTCTGCCCGCGTCATCCGTGTCCCATTCCACCATCACCAATCTCGAACGAAAGGGGACAAAACGAAAAGGGGCAGCCTGACCAGCGCAAATTCTCGAGAGAGTGATATAAAAAGTCGCGCACTTTAGGCCGACCCCTTTGGTCCAGGAACTGTGCACACGATATGGATTCAAATATTACGCAGCAGGAATCTCTTCCGGCGATGTCGAGGCCTTCGACGATTGGGCTGGCGCTCGGTTTGCTGTGGGTAGGTTTAGTCATCGGTCCACTCAAGTTAGCGTTGAATTGGGCATACCTCGTTTCCCGCTCCGGGGTTGCTTTCAACGTCTTGGTCGTCGGCGTTGCTTCTGCTTTTTACTGTTTCCTCGTATGGAAGATCGGTGAAGGGAAGAACTGGGCGCGGATTGGTTTTCTGGCGCTGTTCGTGCTCGGCGTGGCGCCATACATCTTCATTTTGCGCTCTGAATTTGCTCGTTCTCCGCTTATGGGAACAATGAGCATTCTTCAAGCTGGTATTCAGGGTTCGGGACTCTTCCTACTTTTCACCAGCCCGGGCAACGAATGGTTTCGGCAGAGGAAAAATTAGCAGGCTCCTTGTATCTATGTATCTATGCTTTGCTCGGCGGTGAGATGCTCTTGTCCGTGATTACAACTCTGTATCCCTCACCTGATGCCTGCAAGAAAGGTGTTCTCGGGTTGCTGAACGAAGGCGATGTTGTGCTCTTGGATTCAGAACACAGAGAAGTACCCCAGTGGCGATGGAGAGAGCTATTTTTGACTCCTGGTCCGCCTGAAGATTTTCGAAACTTTCGACTGCGTGTCACTGCGCAAGGCGCTAACAAGATCGCATAGAGCCGGCACTGATCAGACAACGCTAAGCGCCGAAGGCGCGCCATTCTCGTAGCCCATGTGCGGCGAGCCATGGGAACGCGTTAATAGATTTCGTCCCCGAGCCCGTAGGGCGGCATTCATGCAGGTGCGTTTGTTGTGGACGACATTTACACGGCTGAGAATGCCGCCCTACGGGCTCACAATGTTTTTCATCTCACCACTACGCCTGTCCCCTTTTGGTTCAATCTGATGTGGGCTGCTCAGCCTAAGAAGTAGCCATCGGATTGCAGAGTTGAGAGTCGTGGACCTGACTCTAGCGCAGAACAATTCCAACTGAGAGCCGAACGTCGCCGAGCAGGCTGCGCCCACCATCATCGTCGCGCCCCACCCACTTCGGGTTGTAGTCCAGGATCATCCGGAAACTGAATCTGCGGGCGATTCGGATGTCGAATCCGGGGCCTAGTCCCATGGCAAAGCCGGTTTCGCTGGTGCTGGCGGCGAAATTTACTCCGCTTCCTGACGTCTTAAAGGTGGCGTTGGTGTGAGCGATGCCGACCAGGGTATGCACGAAGGGCGTGAAGCGAGTGTGGTTTCGGAAGTTGAACTCAGGGCCGATGAGGAAGTTATACAAACGCGGGTTAATGCTGGCGGTTTGCGATACCACGCAACCAGAGCACGGCGCCACATTGACGGGCCCCTCATCGTAGTGGAAGTGCGCCGAGAAGTCTGCCTTGATGCCGATAAGCCGCGTAAGATTGTGGGTTGCGGAGAGGTCGACTCCCCTCTTGGTTCCGAAGTCGTCGGTAAAAACGATGTTTGCTCCCGGCTGGGTGAAGTGGAAGACGTTGTACTGGGCCTCTCCGGCATCGAGATAGCCGGCGTAGAACTCGAATCTGGGGATTTCATTGGGACGAGAGTGTTGGGCCATCATCCACGGCGTAAGGGCTAGGATCGTCAGCGCATACGGAACTAAACGTTGCATTTGGCCCTTTCCTTACCCACAATGGAGCGCACAACTCAGCGATTCGGATAACTCTGGGCCAGGGGACGGGTTTAGTCCTGTCGGAAAGGCTAAATTTTCCCCACGCTTTCCCGAAGACTTCTGTGGCTACCGAGACCATCACGGTCTATGCCTTCGACGATGTCACCGTCGATTCGCGCACCTGTTGCGTATCGAAAACCGGCGCTCCTGTCCAACTTGAACCTAAGGCCTTCAATCTGCTGGTGTATCTCATCGAGAACCGGGACCGTGTGGTAGGAAAGACCGAAATTCTCGATGTGGTCTGGAGAGACACCGCGGTCAGCGAAAACGTGCTCTCGGTCACCGTCGCCAAGTTGCGCAAGGCATTGGGCGAGGATCCGAAGGCGTCGCGATATATCCAGACGGTGCATACACGCGGCTATCGGTTTGTCGCAGAAGTGGAGCTGCGAGCTGCCAATGGGACCAATGGAGGTTCCTCGTCAGCGTCCGCGACACACGGAAGCGCAGAGCATCGTGCTGGGCAGGATGCCGTTGATTCCGGCATCGTCTCGGCCCAAACGCGGCGTCGAGACAGGCTGTTGATTTTGGCAGGTGCGGTCGCTCTTGCGGCCGTTATCGCGATCTTCTTTCTATCCAACAGGCAGAGGCAAACGCTTGCTGCACAATCTGCCGCAGGCAGAGCAGCAACAAGCAGCCCTGTAATTTCTATCGCCGTGCTGCCATTCCGGTCAGCCGGAGGAGACGATGAATACCTTGGAGCAGAGGTCGCCGATTCGCTCGCGACCAAGCTTAGCAACAGCACTCATCTGCGTCTGATTCCAGGCACGATTGCTCTTCGTTATGACGATCCGAATCACAGCGCACAGGCGATCGGCAAAGACCTGCACGCGGATTATTTGATTCGCGGCGAGCTTCCGCAGTCTCATGCCGGTATGAAGGTGCAGTTGCTTCGCGTAGGCGACGGTGCGCAATTGTGGGAAGACACATTCGCAGGCAATCTTGCGGACATCTTTCACGCGGAGGAAACAATTGCCGGACGAGTGCTGAATACGCTGATGGTGACTTTGGATCACGAAGAGCGAACACGCTTTTCCAAGCGTTATACAGAAAACCTCGAAGCGTATGAGGCCTTTCTGAGAGCGCACTACTACATGAATCCGGCGTCAAAGGAAGACATCGAGAAGTCGATTGGATACTTCAAGCAGGCTGTCTCAATCGATCCCAAGTATGCGATGGCATATGCCGGGCTTTCCGACGCCTATTCACGTTTGAGTGCCTTCGGCGTTGCTCCGGCAGAATTTGTTCCGCGGTCCCGTGCTGCTGCCATGAAAGCGCTGGAGGTCGATGAGACGGTGGCATATGCGCATTCCATGCTGGGAAGGATTGCGTACTTGAACGATTGGGATTTCACTCGTGCAGACGAGGAATACAAGCGCACGCTGCAACTCGAGCCAAGTCTGAAACACCAGTGGTATGCACCTTACCTGCTAAGCTTCAACCACGCGACGGAAGCGGAAGTCGAGAATAAGAAGTTTGACGATTTTCTTCCATTTTCCCCTGGCATCGCCGTCGCGCAGTTCTATTTTTTTGTCAGGGGATATGACCGCGCTTTGGATGTGACCCGCCGCAAACTCGACCTTTATCCTGACAATCCCGCGCCGCATGAATTGTTGGGAGAGATTTATGAAGCCCAACAGCGTTACTCGGAGGCACTCGCGGAGATTCAGAAAGCTGTCTCACTGTCGAATGGCAATGTTGGTTTGGGCTCGTTAGGGCATTTGTACGCAGTCATGGGCAGGAGAGGCGACGCTCGAACCGCCTTGCAGAAGCTGCTTCGCCAGACCAATGTAGCCTACATCTCTCCCTACCAGTTTGCGCTCATCCATGCTGGGCTGGGCGAAAAGGACAAGGCGATAGAAAATCTGGAGCGCGCGCACGCCGAACGCTCCTTGTCGCCGGCATCGTTTCGCTTCGATCCGCGACTGGAGAATTTGAGAACCGAGCCACGCTTCCGCGACTTCGCCCGCAGTGCCGGCCTGCCGCTCTAGGGGTGAGTAGACGCCAAGTGCCCTATCTTCATCCAGTACTCTGTGGCCTTGAGCTTCGTTAAGACATCCAAGAAGAGGACGCCCTATCCTCCTTGTGGGGTCATCCACGAGAGGCTCGACCTAGGACGTCGGCCGGATTTCCCGACATGTAAGTCCCGCACGCGGATGGTGCGAAGTCACTCATCTCGACCGGTTAACCCGACGCGGTTTACTCTCTAACTAGAGCGCAATGCCAGCGATTCCTGAAAAGTTTGGACGTTACGAGATCGTTCGTGAGATCGGCCATGGGGCCATGGGCGTGGTGTATGAAGCGCTTGATCCTACGATCGGCAGGAAGATCGCGCTCAAGGCCATCCGTTTCGACGGGATTGGCACGACCGCGGACGAGGCTGCGCGGCGTTTCAAGAACGAGGCGCGAGCGGCCGGCGGACTGAATCATCCCAACATTGTTACCGTCTACGACGCCGGTGAAGATAACGGAATTCTGTATCTTGCCATGGAGTTCATCGAGGGCGTAACGCTGGAAGCCCTTCTTCGAGCTCAGCGAACGATTCGGACGGCGCAGACGATCGACATGGTGCGGCAGATCTGCGCGGGTTTGGATTTTGCGCATGCGAAGGGCATCGTCCATCGCGATATCAAACCGGGAAACATTATGCTGGCCGCGAATGGCCCGGTGAAAATCACGGACTTTGGCATCGCCCGTGCCGGCGAAGCGATGACCATGACCGGCCAGGTGATTGGGACGCCGAACTACATGTCTCCTGAGCAGGTGCTGGGCAAGACGCTCGATGGGCGCAGCGATCTGTTCAGCGTCGGCGTGATGCTCTACGAGATGGTTACCGGCGAGCGTCCGTTTGAAGGCCAGAGCATTACTACGATCATGTACAAGATCGTGCACGAAACGCCGATTCCGCCGCTCAAGCTCGATTCCACGATTCATCCCGGCCTGAGCGCCGTGATCGAGAAATCGCTGGCGAAGTCGGCGGAAGGGCGTTTCCCAAATGGGGCAGAACTGGCGCGCGCGGTGCAGAACTTCGAGAGCGCCAGCGTGATCACAACCAGCACTTTGGGCAAGCTCACCGGAGATTTCCCGAGTCTGGCGGATGCGAATGCCGCGCACGGCGCGCGATCTACGCCGTCGACTGCGCCTCCGGAGGCTGTTCCAAATCTTTCTCCTGTGACAGATCAGTCGGCCGCGAGTCCGCCGCCGCAGACTCGAATTCAGCAAGCGCAGCACTGGTGGCAGCAACTCTCTCCGAAGTCGCGCAAGCGCGCGTGGATTGTATTTGTTTTGGCGGCCATCTTCCTTTATTCAAAGTTCGAGCGGCGTTCATCGAGATCGGAGGATGAAGATCAAAGCAAGAATCAGAATCCGGTGTCGAGCGTTGCCCCTGCTCCGGCAGCGCCTGTTCCGCCTGCAAGCGACGAGCAGTCCGGCGCTCAACAGTCTGCTCCTGCATTGGTGAAGCGAGAGAATGCCGGCGGCAACCAGAGCACGGCATTGATGAGAATCAACAGCAATCCGCCAGCGGCAGAGGTCGAGCTGGATGGAAAATCTACCGGTAAACGCACGCCGACTGAGCTGCAAGTCGGACGCGGCCGACACCGCGTCAGTGTACGCATGCCTGGTTTTCAAACATCAAGCGTAACGGTGAAGGTCGCGGGTGGAGAAGAGTTTGAGTACTCCCCGGATCTGACAGTCGTGCTGCCGAACATTTCCGTACCCAACGTCAGCATGCCCGACATTTCAAAGTTGCTGTCGAAGGACCCCCAAGGTCAGGCTGCGCTCTGGCGGCAGTGGGCGGGTAGGCAGAACGCTCCGGGACCCAAGCTCGTGATCAGCAGCAAGCCCCCAGGCGCGACTATTCTGATCGACGGTAAAGATAGCGGGCAAACCTCACCGGCGGTGATTCCGGTGAAGCCCGGTAAATATCACGTTCGCCTGGAGCTTGAAGGATTTGAGCCCGCCGAAAGCGATCTGACCGTTGGTGATCATAAGCCCGGAATCTTCAATCCCGCTTTGAAACTGGCACGATCGGATCAGTAGGTTAGTTCGACCACACGAATGAAGTACGTATCGTCCTGTCCTTCATTGGCCTGTCACCAAAACCATTCGGAAGCGAGCGTTGCCTTGCATCATGCTCGCGTACGCTTCCGCCGCCTGGTCCAGAGGGAACGTCTGGATCATGGGACGGATGTTCTCGAGGACGCTGAAGGCGAGCGTGTCCTCGCTATCAATGGCGGTGCCGGTCAGGCTTCCGTAGATCGAGCGTCCTCCAAAGACGAGCGGGAACGCACTCAAACGGATCTCGTCCTGCGGTACACCGACCACGATGAGCTTCCCGCGGGCTGCGAGGCCGGAGACAAGTGGGCCCATGGCATCGCCACTGGGTGCGGTTGCTAGAATCGCCCTGGCTCCTCCCATGCGCTGCAGCACTGCTGCGGTGTCGTCGACTGCGGTATCGATGTAGACGTGCGCGCCCAAATCTTCTGCCAGCTTTTTCTTGTCGCTTCCACGTCCGATTGCGGCAGTACGGAATCCCAGTTGCCGCGCAAACTGGACACCAAGATGCCCCAGACCGCCAATGCCCTGCACAGCCACCAGATCGCCGCCACGCAAGCCGGCGTTACGGAGCGCGTTGTAGGTCGTAACCCCCGCACAGAGAAGCGGAGCAGCTTCTGTGGATGTGAGTTCGTCAGGAATGGAAGCGATGGCGCGTGCTTCAGCGATCATCGATTCTGCATATCCGCCATCCGTGGTTATTCCGGGTACGACGAGGTTCTGACAATTCACGCTATCTCCGCGTCTGCATGGCTCGCACACTCCGTCTTCGCCGCCGAAGAAGCCGACACCAACCCGTTGACCAATCTTCCATTTGGACACCCCGCTGCCCAAAGCCTCAATGCGGCCAACTACTTCATGCCCAGGAACACGCGGCAGAGTAAGGCCCGGGTAGACGCCCTCAATGGTCGCCGCATCCGTGTGGCAGACACCGCACGCCTCCACGCGTATACGAACCTGTCCGGCTCCAGGTTTTTGAACCTGACGTTCGACCACGCGAAGCGTTCCAGGCTTCGCGACTTCAACGGCTTTGTATGTCTCAGACACTCAAATCTCCTTTGCGCGGCATGCGTTTTCTAGTTCCCAATGGCTTGGATTATGGACGGGACCGTTCGGTCGCAAATAAAAATCTTGGAGCCCCCATCGTGTCGCAGTAACCCCGCACTCTTCGATCAATATACCGAGCAAGACCTTTCATGTGACCTGCAAACTTTTACGACCGCGTTGGAGTATATTCAGCTAGCTTTGCAGGAATGGAGGAACTCATGGCTAACAACGACGTTGTTCTTGTAACCGGTGCCAGCACGGGATTCGGTCGGCTTACCAGCATCACGCTTGCGCAGCGTGGCTATACGGTCTTTGCCTCGATGCGCGACCTGACGGGTCGCAACCGGAGTCGCGCGGCGGATCTGGAGGAGTTGGGGCGCAAGGAGAATCTGCGGCTGCGCTTCGTTGAGCTCGATGTCACAAGCGATGCGTCGGTAGATCAGGCGGTGGAGCGCGTGATTCGGGAAGCCGGCAGGATCGATACAGTAGTGAACAACGCTGGAGTTGTCTACTCAGGACTGCTGGAATCCTTCACCGCGGAGCAGGCAAAACAGATCTTTGAGACTAATTTCTTTGGTCCGTTGCGTGTAAATCGGGCGGTGTTGCCGCACATGCGCCAGCGGCGAAGCGGCTTGTTGATCCACATCAGCAGCATCGCCGGGCGGCTGATTCTGCCCTCGATGGCGCTCTACTGCGCGACCAAGTTTGCCCTCGAAGCTATGGCAGAGACACTACGCTACGAGGTTTCCCAATTAGGGATCGATTCTCTTATCGTGGAACCGGGGGAGTATCCCACGGCGATCTTTGCAAACGCTGCTGAGGGGGCCGATCAGGCCAGAGCCGCCGATTACGGAGCGGTTGCCGAAGTACCTCGCAAAATCTTCGATGGCCTCGCCAACAATACCAACGATGTACAAGAGGTTGCCGATCGAGTGTTGGAACTGATCGAGATGCCGGCCGGGTCGCGTCCGGTACGCTCTCCGGTGGGTGCATTCCCCCGGCAGGCTCAACCGCTCAACGATCTCGCGCTGCAGTTCCAAACCGGCGCGATGCAGGCCTTTGGCTTGAGTGACCTGATGACGCTGCGCCGGGCAGAACGCCAGGTGGCGTAAGAATCAGCAATCAGCACCTTTCGGCTCACAGGGAATTGCTCAACACTACCCGGCGACAGTGGAGGGTTTCCTTAGGCTGCGTCGGCCGTGCCGGTCCGGGATTTTTCCAGGGCTTGGCGATCCCAATGGGCGAGCTTTGCTGCCGCTTCGTAGGTGCTTTGGCAGAAGCCGAGTAGCGCCTTGCTGGGCGAGGGGGCACTGCGTACATCGTCGTACATCAGAATGAATTCGCCGAGTTGGGGATTGTAGTGAGCGCCTTCCGGCTGCGCAGTGTATTCGCGGAATCCTGGAGGCTCTGGAGCCGCGTAGGAATAAAACGCTGCGTCTTTCACATCGCCGCTGCCTGGCCAAAAACCGACGCTGCTTACTTCGTGGGAGTAGGCTTCGCGGGTAACAGCGTCGGCTCCTGGACGCTCCGGAGCGCGGCGTCCTGAAAAGCGCGTGACCGCGAGATCGAAGCTGCCCCAGAAGAAATGTACGGGACTGGACTTTCCGATGAAGCGCGAACGGAATTCGGTGAATACTCGATCTACCGATACAAGAATTCGCCAGAACCTGTGAGCGTATTCCGGCTGATATGTGGCGTGGACACGGTCCTGGTCAAACGGGATTGGGTTGGGGATCTCCCTCGGCATCTTCCAGATCTTCACGTCTATGTGGGCGCTGGCCAGAAGCTCCATGAATTCCTGATAGAACTGCGCGACCGAACGGGAGACCAGCGGCAGAGTTCTGACCGCGCCATCGCTGGTTAACAACGCGAGTTTGTGATCGATAAAGTCGAATTGCACCTCGAACGCGCGCTTGTCGCTGGGAATAGAAGAAGTAGTAAGACCGCGTGCGCAAACGTACAGCGGAACGTTCCACCATTGATTGATCAGGGGCGTAAGCGCGAGGCGCACTTTGCCGACGATCTGCGTCCACATGTGGAGCGTGGCGTACGTATCTTTCCATGCTTCGAGCGGTAATGCGGGCCAGCACTCAGGCGAGTCGAGCAGGCTATTGTCGATGGATTCCCTCATGGTCCCAGCTCTGCCTCCGAGAGTTCCCCGCCACGTCGCCACGATCGTAGTTGCGCGAAACTGGTGTGCATTATAGCCATCGCAACAGCTCTCGTTTCAGCTCAAAGAGTTTCCTACTGGCGTTAGTTGCCTCTGTTCTTTTCTGCTGCCATTTGTTTTGCCAGTTCGGAGCGGAAGGCTTGTTCTTTGTCGGATACGAAGTTCTTGTATCCGTCTGGATCGACAAATGGATTCGCTCCGCCGCTCTTGAGTCTCGCAAACTTTGTCTCCATGCTGTAGTAATTACCGTGCGCACCCAGGAAAACATCGCACGGCAGCTGCCTGAGTACGCGAAACATGCTCTCGTAGTCAGCAGCAATCTCTGGATACTGAGGGTTATTCACCAGCTTGTATCCAGGATTCACATTCGGGCTGCCGACGATCACCACGTTGTATGTTTTTCCTGCCTCACTAACTTTTAGTGTCCACGTGGTGCAGCCCTTCGTGTGTCCCGGCGTCAAGTGCGCGGTCAGCACGACGCCGCCGAGCCTGACTTCGTCACCGTCGTGCAGAACGCGATCGACCTTCGCCGGAGGATAGAGATTGGCGGGTGAATTCCCATATTGGAAGTCGTCCTTGCCTCCGGACTCAACTACCGGGGCGTCGCCGGCCATCACCATGTACTGAGCTCGCGTCAGCTTCTTTAGCGCGGCGCTTCCGGCGTCGTGATCCCAATGGGCGTGGCTGATGAGCAGGATCTTCACCTCGGAAAAGTGGAAACCCAGCTTCTCGATGCTGCTGCGAATCTGGGGAACAGAACTCTCAAGGTTGCTGTTGATGAGGATGTTTCCCTGCGGCGTGGCAATCAGATACGAAGCTAGCCCGCGGCTGCCGACGTAATACACGTTGCCGACGATCTTGTGGGCCGGGAATGGCTCGGTCCAGCTTGGGTCGGTTTGCGCGAACAGGCTTGCGGTTAGGATAAAGAAGAAGGTGAGTAGGCGAGTGAGCATCACGACCATCACGATAATGATGCACTAGGTGCGAGGGCTGGAGGAAGTCTGCCTGCGCTACTCCCCGTCGTGCGAATGTGGAAAAACAACATATCCCCCGCGTCCGCCGCGGCGGACGCGAGGGATGAGTGTTGTTAGGGCAACAGCATCAGAAAACAGATTGACTTGCTTGCGTCAGCGCCGTTGGCGGCAGGACCGATTGTTCTGTACGGGATAGTTGTTGCTCTGGTATCCCGCCGGGTAGGCATATCCGCCGTTGTCGTCGGGACCACCGCTGTATCCACCGTTTCCGTAGTACCCGCCGTTATTTCCGTAGTTGCCGCCGTTGTTTCCGTAATATCCGCCGTTGTCGCCGTAGTAGGGATCGTAGTTGCCGTAGCCGTTATCGCCATAGGCGTACCGGTCGTATTGGTTTTGACGGCGGCGCTTGTCGATGGCGTATCCCGCCGATGCGCCCACTGCTGCTCCCACGAATGTGCCTGTCGATCCGCCGATCTTGTGTCCGATGATGGCGCCGGCCGCGGTGGATCCGCCGATGATGGCTACGCTCTTCCAGGTGTCCGAACTTTGAGCCTGTGCGGGCTGCAGTGCCACTAACGTGAAGGCTGCAACTATGGCAAGTGCCACAAAACGGGTGCTCTTGATCGCCTTAGTAGTGAGTGCGCCCAGTCTTTCATAGATGCTGGTGTAGGTCATGTGCCCTCTCCTCATAGAGCGCAAACCCACGTTCGGCGCCTTTGTCGCGAACTTTTAAGCGATTGTGAAGAGAGCTGAAGCAGAGTTGCTGAGGCAGGGACCCTTATCCGCTACCACGGCCCAGCGTGCAATTTCTTTCCCCGGTTTGGCTTATACAGGTTGCGGAAAAACGGTTGTGGAACTTCTAAAGACTGTCGTCCTGAGCCTATTTTGGCGAAGGATCTCCCGCGATATTTCAGACTTGATTGCAGCAGATGTGGCTCTTTCACGAGAATGCAGGTTTTTTTGGCAAAACGCCACACAACTGCAAGTACGTTCGACGCATTCCGGGAGATCCTTCGCCCAAAACAGGGGCTCAGGATGACAGTCTTAGGAACCGCCGTTGATTACCCGTCATTCTCACGAGTTTTTCCGCAGCCTGTTATAGCCGATCGCTTATCGCTGCTTTCACAGCGGAATATTCCCGTGCTTCTTCGGCGGGTTCTTCTCGCGCTTGGTGTCGAGCATCTCTAGCGCATCGATCAGCTTTTTGCGGGTATCGCGGGGACGGATTACGGCATCGATATATCCGCGTTCGGCTGCGACGTAGGGGTTGGCGAAGCGCTCGCGGAACTCTTCGATCTTCTTGCTGCGTTCGCGCTCCAGTATCTCTGTCCGCTCGGCTTCGGTTTTGCCCATCTGGGCGGCGCGTTCCAGTTCGCGCTTGTACACGATGTTCACGGCGCCCTCGGGACCCATTACTGCAATCTCGGCAGTTGGCCACGCGTAGTTCACGTCGGTGCGAATATGTTTTGACGACATGACGCAATATGCGCCGCCATAGGCTTTGCGCGTGATCACTGTCATTTTGGGAACGGTGGCTTCGGCGAAGGCGTAGAGCAGCTTGGCTCCGTGGCGGATGATGCCCCCATACTCCTGTTGCGTGCCGGGGAGGAAGCCGGGGACATCCTCGAACGTGACCAGCGGGATGTTGAAGGCATCGCAAAAGCGTACGAAGCGCGCGCCTTTGTCCGACGCGTTGATGTCGAGAACGCCGGCTAGAAATGCAGGCTGGTTGGCGACGATTCCCACCGATCTGCCGTTCAAGCGCGCAAATCCTACGACAAGATTCTTCGCAAATAGCTCCTGTACTTCGAAGAAGTAGCCATCATCGACTACGCGGGTTATTACGTCCTTGATGTCATACGGCTGATTCGATTGAGCTGGAACGATGCTGTCGAGCTCCGCGTCGGCGCGATCGGCGGGATCGGTGGTGGTACGGCGCGGCGGGTCGTCGATGTTATTGGACGGCACGAAGGTCATGAGCTCGCGAATCATAGAGAGGCACTCGGCGTCGTCGTGCGCTAGAAAATGCGCTACTCCTGATGTTTCGTTATGCGTAGTCGCGCCACCAAGCTGGTCTTTGGTGACCTCCTCGTGCGTGACCGTCTTGATTACGTCGGGACCGGTGACAAACATGTACGAGGTTTTATCGACCATGAAGACGAAATCGGTGATGGCCGGTGAGTAGACTGCGCCACCAGCGCACGGGCCCATGATCGCCGAGATCTGCGGGATTACTCCGCTGGAGAGCGTGTTGCGCAGGAAGATGTCGGCGTATCCGGCGAGCGACATCACGCCTTCCTGAATGCGCGCGCCTCCGGAGTCGTTGAGGCCAATGAGAGGAGCGCCGACGCGCATGGCCATGTCCATGATCTTCACGATCTTGCCGGCGTTAGATTCGGAGAGCGAGCCGCCGAAGACCGTGAAATCCTGCGCGAAGACGAAGACGAGCCGGCCCTCGATACGTCCATAGCCGGTAACGAAGCCGTCGCCGAGCACTTTCTGCTGGTCCATGCCGAAGTCGGTGGCACGATGTGTGACAAAGCGGTCGGTCTCCTCGAACGTGCCTTCGTCCAGCAGAAAGTTGATGCGCTCGCGAGCCGAGAGCTTCCCCTCTTTGTGCTGGCGCTCGCGCCGCTCCTGCCCACCGCCGGCTTCGGCAGCAGCTTCGCGCCGTTTCAAGTCTTCGAGCTTTTGTTCGAGGTTCATGGAAGGGCGATTATAAAAGACGCGACTTCTGGAAGAGGCAAGAACAAAATCCAAAGCTAGAACACGGATTGGACGGATTTAACGGATCGGACGGATGAATGTGGAGCGAGACTTCGCTGTAAACGAGTGACCGCTTCCAATTCCTGAACAAGTGTAAGCATATCTGCTCCCTTTCCATCCCAAATCCAGAAATGGCTATCCGTCCGATCCGTTGCATCCGTCCGATCCGTGTTCGGTTTTCGTTTGTTGATTGACGCGTTCAAACCCGCGCCCAATGCCCTCTCTCCACTTCTTTCAGCGGCAAGTCGGCGTATTGCCGGGCCTCCACCATCGCCAGTGCCTCCTCGCGATTGCTATGAAGTGTAGGGATTGCTTTGAGCAGACCGCGCGTGTACTCGTGCGCCGGAGCCGTGAAAACCTGCTGGGCCTTTCCGCTTTCGAGCACTTGTCCGCGATACATGACGGCGATTCGATCTACAACCTGCGAAACCACGCCCAAATCGTGGGAGATGAAAAGCATCGACAACGAAAACTTCTCGCGCAATCGCGCGAGCAAATCGAGTATCTGGGCCTGCACAGTTACGTCGAGGGCGGTAGTCGGCTCGTCGGCGATCAATAATTGCGGGCGATTCACGATGGCCATGGCAATCATCACGCGTTGACGCTGTCCGCCAGAGAGCTGATGCGGATAATCTCTCGCCCTGCTTGCGGGATTCGGAATTGCGACTTCGTCGAGCGCGGCTACCGCGCGCGTCCAAGCTTCTTTGCCGCGGATGGTTTCATGCGCGAGGATGGCTTCGGCTACCTGGTCGCCTACTCGCATTAGCGGATTCAGCGCGGTCATCGGTTCCTGGAAGATCATGGTTATAGCGCGTCCGCGAAGTTTGCGCATCCGCTCTTCTGCAGCGCTGAGCAGCTCTTCTCCGGCAAAGCGGATGCTTCCGCTAACGCGCGCCTGAGGAGCCAGTAGTCGCATGATTGCCAATGATGTAACGGATTTCCCGCTGCCGGATTCCCCGACCAATCCGACCGACTCTCCCGTGCCGATGGAGAAACTCAAGTCACGGACCGCCGCCGTTGAGCCAAAGGAGATATCGAGATGCTCGACACTGAGAAGGGGCGGGGACATGCTCATGCATTCATATCACACGAAAACGGAATCTCACGACGCAAGAACGGACAACCCAAATCAACCACAGAGGGCACGAAGTATCACGAAGGAAGGATGGGCATAACGATTCCTACATTCGCCTTTGTGTTCCTTCGTGTCCTTTGTGGTTTCATCCGGCTTTTCTCCGTGCCTCCGTGTCTCCGTGGTGAAGATGCCTTCCCACTTCATCCCGGCGGCTATAATTGCCGGTTTTTAGACGCTTCGGAGAGGACCTACACACGATGCTCGATCGCAGACGCTTTCTCGCCGTCTGTTCGCAGTTGGGACTCACTTCAACGCTCTTTCCCGGCGTGCTTTGGGGCATGGCCGAACCTCAGGGCAAGGTTACGAAGGAGATGATTGGCAGCGCGGCAGATATCGCCGACGTCCCCATTCCCGACGATCTGCGCGAAACGATGCTCGAAAGTCTGGACCAAAACAGGAAGAACTACGACGAGATTTACAAGCTGCACATCGCAAACTCGGTGGCGCCCGCTTACGTCTTCGATCCAGTGCTTCCTGGAATGAAGTTTGAGACCGTGAAGCGTCCGCTACGCATGTCCAGCGCTCCGGCGCTGAATATAAGTGGTGCTCCGAAGAATATCGAGGATGTTGCCTTCTACAGCGTTCGCCAACTGGCGGAACTAGTTAGAACACGCAAAGTGTCATCGGCTGCTCTTACTGACATGTATCTCACGCGCTTGAAGAAGTACGATCCGATCCTGAAGTTCGTGATCACGCTCACCGAAGACCGCGCACATGCGAAGGCGCAAGAAGCCGATCGAGAGATTGCGGCCGGCAAATATCGCGGTCCGCTGCATGGACTACCGTGGGGGGCGAAGGATCTTCTTGCCGTCAAGGGCTATCGCACTACCTGGGGCGCGGGCGGATTCGAGCAGCAGAACATCGACGAAGATGCCACCGTCGTGAAGCGCCTCGACCAGGCAGGAGCTGTTTTAGTAGCAAAGCTCACGCTGGGCGCGCTCGCACAAGGCGACAAGTGGTTCGGAGGCATGACGCGCAATCCCTGGAATCCGCATCAGGGTTCGAGTGGATCCTCTGCCGGATCTTCTTCAGCAACCGCCGCGGGCTGCGTTGCATTTGCCATCGGATCGGAAACGCTCGGCTCGATTTCGTCTCCTTCGACCCGCTGCGGAGCCACGGGACTGCGTCCGACTTTCGGCCTGGTGCCGCGCACGGGAGCGATGGCACTCTCATGGACGATGGACAAGCTTGGTCCGATCTGCCGCGCCGTCGAAGATACCGCGCTAGTGCTGAACGCGATCTATGGTCCCGACGGCGGGGATCGCACGGTTCATGACGTCGCCTTTAACTGGGACGCGAATCTCGACTGGCGCAAGCTGCGCGTCGGCTATTTCAAAGAGGAATTTGAATTCAAACCTCCACCCGAGCCTCCAGCGGAAGCGGCGCCAACTTCACCGGAAGAGCAGAAGAAACGCGACGAGCGCAACCGGGCACGTGAACGCGGGCTGGCGATGCGGAAGTACGACCAGCAATTCAACGACTCAACGATTGCCAAGCTCCAGGAAATGGGTGTGAAGATGACTCCGCTTGAGTTGCCCAAAACGCCGTATGGGGCAATGAGGTCCCTGCTGCTCGCCGAAGCCGCCGCGGCTTTTGACGACTTGACGCGTTCCGGACGCGACAAGCTTCTCACCGAACAATCGCCGGATGACTGGCCAAACGCATTCCGCATTGCACGGCTTACGCCAGCAGTCGAGTACATCCAGGCAAATCGCGCGCGGATGCAGGCGATGGAGCTGTGGAAGAAGCTGTTCGAGAACATCGATGTAATCGTCGCGCCTACATTCAGTCAACAACTCGTGGCGACGAATCTCACCGGACACCCGGCGGTAATTCTGCCCAACGGATTCCGCGGGCCGGATGCGCCAAGACCTCCGCGCAAAGAGAATGGTGAAGATGATGGCGCCGGCGGCCCCGGCACCCCCGTGAGCCTCACGTTCCTCGGCTCACTTTACGGCGAGGCTAAGTTGTTGGCATTTGCAAAGGCCTATCAGGACGCCAGCGGATTTCACTTGAAACATCCGGATCTGGATGCGGCGATGGCCGAGCGCAAATCTTAAAGGAACAACAAAACGGAGCGTCCGGGCGCCCTCGCCCGGCGAACTGCGGAGTGCACCCGAACTGTTGAGTTTCGTACTCGAGCTGAGACGAATACCGTCAGCATACGCTGGCTGGCTGTTGCCGAAAAACGCCGGGCGAGGGCGCCCGGCGCTCCGTTTTTTTGTTGCATACTCAGCGCGAAGCCGTACTTGTGACCCTCCCTGGTTTGGGATACGCTTCTTCTCCTGTTCTCAGGAGGTTTCATGGCCACAACGCCAGGCACAGGGACAACCAGCCCCAATCTCGATCAGGCGCTTCAATTTGCATTCAAAGTAGTTGGCGATTTGGCTGCGGCTATGAACACGCCATTGATTTATATCGGCGACCGTCTTGGCATCTTCAAAGCGATGGCCGATGGCAAGCCCGTGAACTCGGAGGAGTTGGCGCAGAAGACTGGGCTTACCGAGCGATATCTCCGCGAGTGGATGAAGGCAATGATCGCCGCCGAATACCTCTCTTACAATCCCGATACGGGACGCGCCACTTTGTCTGCAGAACATGGGCTGGTTCTCGCTAAGGATGGCAGTCCGGTGTTCCTCATGGGGGCTGCGCAGATGATTCCCGATCACTACAGCATCATTCCTAAGATCATCGAGGCCTTCCGCAAAGGCGGTGGCGTCCCGTACACCGAGTACACGCACGATACCTTCGAAGGCACTGAACGTCTATTTGAAACCGGGTACAACAACTTTCTCACTTCCACTTGGATTCCAGCGATGCCGGCAGTACATAGCAAGCTACAAGCCGGAGCCAAGGTAGCGGACGTGGGCTGCGGACGCGGTAAAGCCCTGCTCAACATGGCAAAGGCATTTCAGAAGTCGCAATTCGTGGGTTATGACAACTACGGTCCCAACATCGCCTACTCGAATTCGCTCGCGGCCAAAGAAGGAGTTGCGGATCATCTGCGCTTTGAGGAACGTTCGGCGAACCTGCTGCCGCAGTCCGGCGACTTCGATCTGATAATGACGTGCGACTGCCTGCATGACATGGTCTCGCCAGAGACATGCGCGCGTTCCATTTATGGTGCGCTGAAAGCAGATGGCACCTGGTTCTGCATCGAGCCCAATGTGCGCGACAAGGTGGAAGACAATATCAATCCGCTGGGAAAGCTTTTTTACTCCGTAAGCACCTTGCAGTGCATGACCTGTTCGCTGGCTTACGGCGGAGCAGGATACGGGGCCGGAATGGGAGAGGGAAATGCGCGTCGCGTGGCGCAGCTTGCGGGCTTTACCCAGTTCAAGAAGCTTGCACTGGAAAATCCGTTCAATCAGTTTTTTGAGATCAAAAAGTAGGTTCTGTCATCTCGATTTGAAGTCTATTGGCTGTCATCCTGAGTGGAAAACTCTTCACTCCCGCGACGCCTTCTCAAGTGCCACCTTCTCCTGCAACAGCACAGCGAGAGCACCAACGTCATTCTTGCGCTCAGCCTCTGCGATGTTAGTGTTCAACTCGCGTTTGCGACGTTCCATTCGTCGCCTTCGCAGTGCCTCGATCGCCGACTCGACCAATTCTTGCGTGATCTCATCTGACTCCTGCATCAGTATCTGGGCGAGTAGGCGCTGATCCGATTCCGATCCAGTGGAGCCCTCCATCGGAGAGAGCAGCCATTCCAGCAGAATCTGCGATGGAAGTCCATCAATCAGGGCTTCAGCCGACAATACATCCGTCGTTGCCGTGCGCAAGTAATCCAGCTCGGGCAATGCATCAGGTGCGAGCAGGCGCACAATGATCTTTTCCGCTTCGCTGATCTGCGGATCGGCTGGTGCCTTGAACGCCGCACCGCGATTCGTCGCCGCATGACGAAGCTCCTGCCGCACCAGCGCCGAGTCGATGCCTAATCGCTGCGCAACGTCGTTCGCCAGTTCGTCGCGCACGATCGCCTGTGGCACTCGCCTGATGTAAGGCAGCAGGTAATTCACCGCCTTCGCTTTTCCCTCTGGAGTCTTCACCGGAAAAGTGCTGATCGCGCGACCGATGAGATACGGAAAATACTTGGGCGCCTGCATTAGGGCGTCGGCGTATGCCTTCGCGCCCTTGCGGCGGATGAACAAATCGGGATCGAAGCCAGATTCGAGTGTCAGCACCTTAATATCGAACTCTTCCTCAATCAGCATCGAGAGCGATCGCTCAGTGGCCGCCGCTCCCGCCGTATCAGGATCGAAGTTGACGACCGCCTGCTTTGTGAATCGGCTCAGCAACCGGACTTGTGCTTCAGAAAAAGCCGTTCCCGAAGTGGCAATCACATTCTGGAAGCCGGCCGTGAACACAGAAATGCAGTCGACGTTTCCCTCGACCAGAATCGCGTATCCAAGATGACGGATCGCCTCTTTGGCTTTGTCCAGATTGAAGAGCACCCGGCCTTTGGAATAGATCGGCGTCTCCGGCGAGTTCAGATACTTAGGCCCAGCCTTTTCATTCGTGTCCAGGGTTCGGCCAGTAAATGCAATCACCTTGCCCTGCTCGTTGCAGATGGGGAACATCACGCGGTTGCGGAACTTGGAGTACAGAGCTGTGACATTTCCAGCCGAGGGAGCCGCTCCGGGAGCGTTAGTATTCTGGTTTTCCTCCTGCTTCCAGGACATCAGTCCGGAAAGCTTTAGGATCTCTTCCTCGGCCATCCCGCGAAGACGGTCACGCAACAGAAATCCCGAGTCGGGAGCAAAGCCGATTCGGAAACGGCGAAGCGTCTCTTCGGTGAGCCCGCGACCGCCTAAGTACTCCCGCGCTCGAGCACCTTCTGGCCGCCGCAACTGCTCCTCGAAGAACGCGCACGCTCTTTCGTGCATGTCGAGCAGCACCCCTCGCTGCTTCGCCTCGAGAGCCTCGCCAGGACCTGAGTAAGTTTGACGTGGCACGGGAATGTCCAGCTTCTCCGCCACGCGCCGGATGGCTTCGGGAAAGGTGATGTTCTCGATTTTCTGAACGAATGTGAAGACGTCGCCGCTGGCTCCGCAGCCGAAGCAGTGAAAGAACTGCCGCGTGGCGTGCACAGAAAAGGAGGGCGACTTCTCCTTATGGAAGGGACACAATCCAGTGAAGTTCTGGGCTCCCGCCTTCTTGAGCGGAATGTAATCCCCAATGATACGGACGATGTCCGCCTGCTGCTTCAGGTCCTGGGAAAATGTCGATGCCGTCGCCACAGAAGAAATCAATTGTCGCGGAGTCGTCAGATAACAGGGTACAAGAAGAGGAGGTTGGCTGTGACAAATCTGTGGGAAAGGAGGATTTCCCGTGGGAAACGGACCCAGAACCTACGTCAGCCAAGACTCCGCCGAACGGCCACCGAGTTGTTCTCTTAGCGCTGGCCCTCCGAATAGTTACTTTCGTTCATGTTTACGCAGGACACTTGCATGTACTATCGCCCGCCACAAAAGCGTGCAACTATGAGGGCGATTATGCGTCGAAAAGCACTCTCGCCTCTCGTTCTTGCTCTGCTTCTGGTAGCAGCTTGCGGGCAAGGCTTTGCCCAATACGCCCTAACCTGCGCCTCGGAAGACGGTCGGCGGCACTACTGCCCGGCCGATACGCGCGCCGGTGTGAGCATGCAGCGGCAACGCAGCAAATCGGTCTGCACACAAGGCTCAACCTGGGGATTCGACCAGAATGGTGTCTGGGTCGATCGCGGCTGCCGAGCGGACTTTCTCGTCAACAATCCCTCTTCTGTTGTCCGAGATCACGATCGCGATTGGGATCGAGACAGAGATCGCGACCGCGACAGAGACCGCTATCGCGATGATGGGCGCCGCGGTGAAGAGACGATGCAGCTTACGTGTTCGTCCGAGGACGGAGGACGCCACTACTGCGAGAGCGACATCCAGGGAAGAGCGACGATGACCAGGCAGCGCAGCGGCTCTCCCTGCCGTGAAGGGTATAGCTGGGGATACGATCGCCGCGGGGTTTGGGTTGATCACGGCTGTCGTGCAGATTTTCAGTTGACCGGCCGCCGTAATGGATGGGCTGGTGGCCGAGATCCTGTCTACGTCGGCAGCATGAAGTGCTCGTCGGATCTCGGAACGCGCCAGGATTGTCCAATTGACACTCGTGGTGGAGTCAAGATCGTCCGGCAGATCAGTGAGTCATCGTGCCGCCTCGGTTATAGCTGGGGCTACGACCGTGACAGCGTATGGGTGGATCATGGCTGCCGCGCTGAGTTTCAGGTCGGGAGCCGATAGGAGAGCATAAGTTGTTCGACGCAGTAAGCAATGGGGATCTTGGCGCCCCGCCGGGTTTCGGCTCTTGCAACGAACTTAACTCCTCGTCAGACAACTAGCCGTCAAAGCAGGTTGACGCGGACACCCGGCCGAGGGCGGCCAGACCTACCTTGAGTTCTCCCGCCAGCAAACTCTTTTTTACAATGCGCAGACATCTTGGTGACAATCCATGATTTCAGTGACGGTACTGTGACGAACAGTTAGTTTTCTGGAGGTTCGTCCGCTAATGCAGCCACTCAAAGTGCCTCGGCCAATTCGATTCGAAACGCCAACCATTCCCGCTCAAAAGGACTTTCAGCCCTTTGTAAATGACCGAGGCAATAGTGGATTTGTCACCCCTACCCTGGCCATAGCCGACAGGGTCACCCAATTTCGTCCGGCGATTGCTGATCCTGGGGGTCTCCTCAGAATTGTCTGCAAGGGGAGGCTTGTCTCGCTGATCCCAGCGGAAATCGAGTTCATAAAATCCGCTGCCAACTATGTTGAAGTACATGCTGGCGGATTACGCTACCGCGTCCGCTCTACGCTGAAGCAATTTCAGACCCGTCTAAATCCTACGACTTTCGTGAGAATTCATCGCTGCACCATTGTGAATCTCAGGCACGTAAAGAACTGCCGGCCGATTCGCCGCGGCGACAGTTTGCTCACGCTCCTCAACGGAAGAGAGCTGGTCGTGAGCCGGAAACACAAGGAAGCTCAGAACGCTTTGCGAGCCCTTGCATAGACTTCTGCAGACCGGGCTTATCTCTATCTTCTAGCCCAGAGAATTAGAGGACCCAAGACTTCTGGGTCCTCTAATCGCTTCTGCTAAACCTTCCTGCGTAGTTCAGTGATTCTCCCGCTTGTCTTCGCGAGCATTAATTGTGGTCCTCATCCAGGGGTGAATGCAGCATTGAAAGTTCGCGGCTTCGCCTTCCTTCACCTGGGCAGTGGCTGACATCCCAGCGGGCAAGAAGATGTTGTCAGGCCCTGGCTGTTGTGGCACTAGCATGCCGTTGACGACCTGAGCGCACTCCGGTGCCGGAACATTATTGCCGGAACCAGCATTCAGCGGGGCAACGAATCCGCCCCCGAATTTCTTCACTCGGGTGAACGTGTGGAGTTCCCCGCCCGAATTCTTAAGGCTCAGATTCGCGCCCTCTTCAGCGTTATTCTGCGAGGCAACGAACCGCCAAGCGCCCACCGATTTGTCTGCGGCGAGTTCCTGTCCAAAGCCAGAGAGCGTGATAAAGCCGCTTGATGTATCGCGTCCGCAGCCGATATTGGCGAAACTGACCGGATCGCAGTAGTCGCGCACATCGACCGTAATGTCTGCAGGCTGATCTCTGTCCTTCTTATCTTTGTCGTCTCCTGCGAACATAGCAACTGAGTACAGCAGGCCAAGCGACATAGTCAGGCTCAGAATTCTCCTCATGATCGTTCCTCCTTGAGAAATCTGTTTGGGATTCACAGATGGCCAAGCTAAGCGAGGGACATAGTGGCGGTTGTCAAGGATTTGTCATGCCACAGAGATTCGGTGGGACAGAGCGGCCCTTGCTCAGTGCGGCTCGTACGATGAAGTCGCAGCCGAGTCGTAGTCACGCCCATATTTGTTTTTGTGCTGGGCGAGGCTCTCGCCGGAAGGCACTTGAATAACTCCGAGTTGCACCGGCTCCTGGCCGACTGTAAAGCGGCGAGAGAGTTTCCCCATCTCCTCGCTGTTTAGTCCTTCCGCCCAGATCTGGAGCAGATATTCTCCAGACTCGACATTTGGCATCTTCACCGATCCGTTGCTATCGACGAGCGAGTAATAAGGCGTATCCAGCGAGATCACAATGGCATTCATCTGTGGATGGATGTTGCAGAAGATGTAGCTGACTCCTGGCCGATCGAACTTTACCGAGCGGCTTGTGCCAGACTCATAAAGCCCCAGGTCAAATCTCTTTCCTTCGAACAAGGAAAAGACATTGTGAAAGAACGGATCCCGATTCGGGAACTCAACCACAGATCCTGGCGGGATCACCAACAGGTGCGGTGAAAACGTTTTGTTTTTCTGCGTGAGCGTTGAGCGAATGGGAGCCCGTCTCAACGATGCCGCTTGAGCCGAATTTACCGGCGTAAGGGAAACGACAACTCCTGACGCATCCTCGTTCTTATCGGAGGCGACTTGCACTTTGCCAACAACATCGGCGGCCTGAAGGCAGGTCGCCGCTCCGCAACAAAGTGCAACCGTCAGGGAAAGAATGAAGGTTCTATAGCGAGTCATCTGGATCAAAACAGCAGTCCGATTCCCATACCAATGTTCTCGATAGAAGCAGTGGCTTGCCCAATCCTGGAGGAGACGATGTGGCGATACTCCAGTGAAAAGAGCAAATCTGAACGTGGCCTGTAGATCACATTCGCCATTGCGCTGCGGTTCCGGCCGAGTCTCGGATAGAAAAGATTCTGCACGGCCGCAATTTGCCGCACTTGATCTGAGAACGGATTGTCGAGCCCATAGCCGGCGTTGAACTGCACTACAGGGCTCGCCTCGTAGCTGGCCTGCGTCCATCCGCCAATGGTATCGAGTCCGCGAACGACTGCCGATCTGTTTAGCAAAGAGTCCGACTGGAGAACGCTTGTTCCGGCTGCTGCGCCGAAGCCACCGAGTGCTCGACCGCGATAGAATTCGCCTTTCAGACCAAAGCGGCTGATTACGGGAATTTGCCAGTCCGAGGTCAAAGCCCAACCGTCCACACCGCGATTGAATCCCCAATTTTGACGACTGAAGTAACCGCTCGCCGCGATTGCGAGTGGACGATCTTCCGAAGTCGCCCTTGACCAGCCGATGCGAGCCGTATATCCAGGCTGCCGTGAAGCTTCGCCGGCTTGTGGCAGGCGCTCGAACTGCGAGCTTGGAAGTTCGCCGGTAAGTGGATCGACAATTCCTGCCGCCAACGTTAGCCGCTGCGAGTTTGGCAGTGCGAACCAGTGCTGAACATTGATTTGCGGCGTCCACGTCCACAAATTGCCGCTGTAGGAAAACTCAGGGTACACGAGTGAAATCACAGATGTCGGTGAAAGCGGTGAGAACAGTGGGGAATCCTGCCCGGCCGTCAATGAAGTGTGCGACCAATTGAGTCGTACGTTTCCGGTACGCAGGCGCATCAATCCAAGAGTAACGCCGTCTCCCGTGTTGGGAAACCCACCGGCGAAATCGAATCTGAGGTCGCCCGAAACTCTTGCGCCGGCCCACTCGGGTCCGAAAGCTTCGATTCCTATTTGCGATTGACGCAATGTTCCTGCAAATGACCCACCGCCATATGAAATGGAGGTCGGTGGCGTGACGCCGGGCGAATCGACGCTGTAGGGCACACCACGATTGCTGAACATATTCAGCATCACGAGCCCTGATAAGCGCACACGGTATCTCGATCCGCTCTCGACCTTGGTCTGATACTGTTCATCGACCTTGCCGGTGAGAAGTTCATACTCCTCTTCGAGCTTTGACAGCCTTGCTGTGGAGGATCTGGCAGCTGGCTGCGATTGTTCACCAGAGCCGACGTCCGCAGCGATCTCAGATTGGACCTGCGCCTGTTGCGGGGGCGAGATCTGCTCCAATCGTCGCTGGAGTTCCAGAGTTTCAGCGCGATAGCGGCTCGCCTCGGTCCGGAGCTCTTCGACGGACGATTCCAGCTTCGCAATTTGCTTTTGCAGTTGCTCAACAGCATTGGCGAGTTGCGACTCCGAGCTGGGAGGGCTTCCGCCGGATGTTTGTTGAGCCGCCATGATGCGGCACGCGAAGAGAAGTGCGATTACTACTCGAGCAATCTGCCCAGTCATGGATTTGGACCCCCTTCTGAGTGTGAGGCGGGGACAAGACTTTCTTCTTTTTACTACGGCGTTACCGTGGCGGCACTGCTGGTCCCGAAGCTAACGGTCGGTTCCTTGGGACCAAGCGGCAGCGTAACGACAAAGGTTGTTCCCTTCGGAGAGCTGCTTTCAAGGCGAAGATCCCCACCATGGTCCTCAACGATTTTTTGCGTCACCGTCAAACCCAATCCGGTACCGTTTGCCTTGCCCTGGGTAAAGAATGGTTCGAAGATCCTCTGCTGCAAATAGGCCGGGATGCCGCGTCCATTGTCGCTGACGCGGATCTCGATCTCGTTTTTGTTTTCAAAGAAATCAATGTTGATTTGCCCTGCAGTGGGGGACACTGCTTCGCACGCGTTTAATAAGAGGTTGTGAAAGACCCTTTCGAGTTTTCTCACGTCATAGGCGCCTTCGATCGTCTCGTGCGATCCCATTTCGATACGAATGTTGCGGAACTCCGGCCGCATACGGATCGTGTGGATTGCGGATCGAATTGCCTCTTCCGGTCGCGATGGACTGAGACGAAGCGACTCGCGAGTTCTGGAGAACTCCAGTAGCGAATCGATCAGTTCGTTCATTTGATGAACGGCTGTCTGAATCTCTTCATACAGCTCTTCGCGCTCTGAACTCCGGCGGCGGTCGTCGCTCAGAAACTCGGCATTCGCGATGATGGCCGATAAATGGTGCCGCAAATCGTGCGAGATGGAGCTGGCCATCCGGCCAATGGTCGCCAGGCGCTCACTATCGATCAGTTGTCTCTGGCTTTGCTGCAGATCGGCGCGCATTCGTCCAAACGAGGACGTAAGTTCCGCGACCTCATCACCGCCGCACGAAGTGACAGGAAACTCGAAGTCGGATTTGCCCAGGGCGCGCACACCTGCAACCAGGGATCTCAGCGGCTGTGTAATGGTGCGCGAAATAATCCAGACCAGGCCGGCGCCCAGCAAAAGGGCGAGGGCACCGAGGCCAACTAGAACTCGATCGAGGTGGCTGATAAATCGGCTCGACTGGTCGAGTGACTTCAACACGGTCAGCCTCACTGCCACGGGAGCTTTTGAAAGCTGGGCTTCCCTTCCGAGGAAGCGTTCGCCGTTCAGTTGAATCTGCTCGGCGTTTCCAGCTGCAAACACAGGCGAACCGTTAGCCTCCAACTCCGTTGCTTGAGCAGGCGTCAGAGTAGTCCGAATGAAGCGATCGCCCGCTCGGAAAACCACTTCGCTCGCGGCCACTTCGCTCAACTGCCGCGTTACTTTTTCATCGATCTCCGAACCTAATGCCAAGAATCCAACGACACGATTCAACTCTTTGGGACCGAGGTAAATCGGCCGAACAGCAACCTGAAACAAATGACTTCCACAACTCCACCACAGGGTGGGATTTCCTGGAGGCATCGATTGCGCTAACTGCTGCTGGGCTTCGGGAACCGGAATGTCGATCGAACTTGCCTGCAGCGCCATCACGTTTCCGCTCGCGTCGGCGAGCATGAACAGGTCGCTGCCTGAGGTCTTCCACAGTCCGACCGAAGCATCCTGAATTGTTGCCGGGTGTCGCGTCGTCATGAGCGCCCGCACGATTGGCAGGTCAGCCATTAGGTCGGCCGAATGCGCGAGCGCGCTCTCACGCTGGCCCTGGACGTTTTGAAACGTGGCAAAAGAGTTTTGCAAGTCCTGCACGATTTGCTCACGGATGTGGCTCGTGACTACACGCCTGACCACTACAAGACTGGCAGTCGTAAGACCACCCGAGATCAGCAGCAAAGCAAGCAGGAATTTGGCGCGGAGGCTCACAGGTTTGTCTAAGGAACAAAACGATAGCCGACTCCATGCACGGTGAGAAAGTGAGCCGGATTTGCCGGCTCCGGCTCAAGCTTCTGCCGGAGCTTCATGATGTGATTGTCCACGGTTCGGGTGCTGGGGTATTCGCTGTAACCCCACACTTCGTTCAGTAGCTCATCCCGCGAAATTACACGCTCGCGATTTTCCACCATGAACTTGAGCACTTTGAACTCCTGCGCGGTTAAAGGAATCAGCTCCCCACCCCGGGTAAGCTGCATGCGAGTGAAATCGACATCCACTTCATCGAAGGTAAACCTTTCCTCGAGTGGCGCCCGTGCCGAACGACGCAACGCAGCCCGAACTCGAGCCAGCAATTCGCGCGGAGAAAACGGTTTGGTGACGTAATCGTCGGCTCCCAACTCCAGCAGGAGCACTTTGTCCATTTCGTCGGACGTTGCGCTCACGACAATGATGGGCACAGAAGCGGACAGCCGCTTGATCTCTCGGCACACGTCCCTGCCACCCATTCCGGGCATGCGCAGATCCAGAAGCACAACGTTTGCCGGGCGAGCTGAAAACGCCTCCACGCCGAGAAGCCCGTCACCAGCAATTTCGACGGCGAACCCCTCCGGCTCAAAGAGCCGCGTCATGGATTTCTGAACCTTGGGGTCGTCTTCAACTACTAGGATTCGTTGCATTGAACCAGAATGAAGCTCCATAGATTATGTACGCAAATCTACAGAACCAAAAGCCTTCGGGCGACAGGCCGTCCCTCCGAATTATCAGGCACGTGGCTCCGATGAATGCGTACTCACCATATCAATGCATTTCGCTGTGATTGTCATAGAACTGTAAAAACGAGGCCGCTCAACCATTGCCTAGGGATGGATCCTAGGACTTCTGGCCGAGTTCCACAGCGATCTGCTTGGCCGCTGGATCGAGCTTAGTGATCCGAAAGCTCCGAATCTGGCCGGTCGCCAGCGCTTCAGATTGCGGTCTGGTTGTCGCAGGCGAACCGCCCTTCCAGCGAGCGCTCAACATTGAAGTCAGGGCCGACAAATCAGCTCCGGCAGTAGCCAGCGATTCCTGCTTTTGGGGAGCCACGCTGGTGACCCGGCAAGTCGCCTGCACACCCTCGCCCAACTCCACCCTCGCTTCCTGACTCGACGCCTCGATGACGCGACCTGTAACGACATCTCCTTCTTTGTGCTCTGCGATGTACTCATCGAGACCGCTGGGGACGAGTTGCTTCATGCTGAGGCGAAGTTGGCGCTTCTCCTTGTCGATGGCGAGCACCTGAGCCTTGACGGTTTGACCGACTTTCAGCACATCGCGCGGATGGTTGATGCGCTTTTCCGCGCTGATCTCGCTGACGTGAACCATTCCTTCGATGCCTTCTGCGACCTGCACGAAGGCTCCGAAGTTCATAATGCTGGTCACTGGACCTTCGACCGCGCTTCCCGGAATGAACCGCTTTGCAGCATCTTCCCACGGATCTCCGAGCGCTTGTTTCAGACCGAGAGAAATCCGTCGTTCTGCCGGGCTGACGCCGAGAATTACGGCCTCTACGCTGTCGCCGGGTTTCACGACATCGCTCGCCTTCCTCACCTTCTTCGCCCATGACATCTCGGAGATATGAATGAGTCCTTCGATCCCCGGCTCGAGTTCCACGAAGGCTCCGAATTCCATCAAGCGGGTGACGACTCCGCGCACACGTTCACCGGGCTTGTACTTGCTGGAGACGGAGTCCCAGGGACGCGGCTGAAGCTGCTTCATACTGAGCGAAATACGCCGCTTTTCAGAATCGATCTTTATGATCTTGGCTTCTACCTGCTGGCCCACAGATAGCACGGCGGCGGGTTTGTTGACGCGGCTCCAGGCGATCTCGCCTACATGCAGCAGGCCGTCGACTCCGCCAAGATCGACGAATGCACCATAGTCCGCGAGGCTACGGACTTCGCCGCGCACGATGTCGCCTTCCTGCATCTCGGAGTAACGCCGCTCCTTGACCAAGCGTTCTTCGTCTTCGGCGACTGCGCGACGATCAACCACAACATCTTCTTCGGCAACATCCAGCTTGATGATTCGGCAGCGAATCTCCTGCTCAATCAGCTTCTCTATCTCAGCCGCATCACGCACTCCGCTGCGCGAAGCCGGCATAAATGCGCGTACTCCGATGTCCACGCTCAACCCACCTTTGACAACGCCAGTGACCGTTCCCGAAATGGTCTGCTTCTCAGTGAAGGCTTTCTCAAGAGAGGCCCAATCCGTTGGCTGAATCACTTTGAATAGTGAGAGCTCGTAATAGCCTTCAGGGCCACGTCCTTTGACGGTGACGTGGAGTTTGTCGCCGGGCTTTGCCGTCTTACCGACATTCTGCAGATCTGCCAGGGACAGGATGCCTTCAGTCTTGAAGCCAATATCGAGGAATACGGATTCCGCAGAAACAGCGACTACTGTGCCTTCAATCTGATTGCCGGATTCGCCTTTGCGCGAGTGGCTGCGCTCGTACTGAGAGAGCAGCCCGTCAAATGATTCGTTTGCGTCGGAATCGGATTGGGATTCGGGAATGCTGGGATTGGACATGACAGAATTCGGATCTGATGCTGGTTCGCACCTCTAAAGATAACACCGCCACTCCGAGCACGCCGACCTGAAGAGACATGCACGCGCAAGCAGCATGGTAGAGACGCAGCATGCTGCGTCTCTACTGTGTGCAGAACCAAAAAAGAAAGCCGGGCAAAAATGCCCGGCTTTGAATGTTGTCGCTAAAAGCCAGCAGCTATTCCGCGGCCAGCTCTTCCGTTTCGCCTTCCTGGCGCATGATCTCCAAAGCCCGTTCGGCTTCGGCGTATGCTTGCGAGACTTCCTCTTGTACCTTCGCAGCCGCCTGCTCGAGTTCTGGCGAGAGGCGCACATTGCGGTAGTACTCCATGCCGGTACCGGCCGGGATGAGGCGTCCCACGATGACGTTCTCCTTGAGTCCGCGTAGGTGATCGACCGCGCCCTGGATAGAGGCTTCGGTGAGCACGCGCGTGGTCTCCTGGAACGACGCTGCCGAGATGAACGACTCCGTCGAGAGTGAAGCCTTGGTGATCCCTAGGAGCAGCGGACGACCCGTCGCCGGGCGGCCACCGTTGGCGATCACACGCTCGTTCTCTTCCCGGAAGCGGAATCTATCGGTCTGCTGTTCGAGCAGGAACGCCGTGTCTCCCACATCCTCGACTTTCACCCAGCGCATCATTTGTCTCACGATCGTCTCGATGTGCTTGTCTGAGATGTTCACGCCCTGCAGACGGTAAACTTCCTGGATCTCGTTCACCAGATAGCCTTGCAGTTCCTTCTCTCCGAGCACGGCGAGAATGTCGTGTGGGTTCAGCGGACCATCCATGAGCGGTTCGCCCGCCTTCATGCGTTCGCCTTCCTGCACGTTGATGTGTACACCACGCGGAACTGAGTATTCCTTCTCCGTTCCGTTGTCCGCGGTGACATAGATCTTGCGCTGTCCCTTGGCCACTTCGCCGAACTTCACCACGCCATCGATTTCGCTGATGATCGCGGTCTCGCGCGGCTTGCGGGCCTCGAAGAGTTCGACCACACGCGGCAGACCGCCGGTGATGTCTTTCGTCTTCGTGGTTTCGCGCGGGATCTTTGCCAGCACGTCACCCGGATGCACTTCATCGCCGTCCTGAATCATCAAGTGCGCGCGGCTCGGCATCAGGTAGCGGCGAGTGTTCTTGCCGCCCTTGATCACGATCGCCGGCTGCCGCTTTTCGTCTGGCGAATCGCCGACTACGTGACGCGACAATCCAGTCACCTCGTCCACTTCCTCGTGCAGTGTGACGCCTTCCTGAAGATCCTTGAACTGGATCGTGCCACCGATTTCCGTGAGGATCGCGAAGGTGTACGGATCCCACTCAACCAGCGTTTGCCCAAGCTGCACGTGATCCCCGTCCCCAACCTTCAGCTTCGCGCCGTAGACAACTGAATAACGCTCTTTCTCGCGTCCTCGGTCGTCGACGATTGCGATTGATCCAGCGCGGTTCATGACCACCAGGTCTCCGGACTTCGACTTCACAGTCTGGAGATTGATGAAGCGCACCGAGCCATTGTTCTTGGCTTCGAGTCGCGACTGTTCCGAGACTCGCGACGCCGTACCACCGATGTGGAAGGTACGCATCGTGAGCTGCGTTCCGGGCTCGCCGATCGACTGCGCTGCAATCACGCCGACAGCTTCTCCGAGTTCCACCATGCGTCCGGAAGCGAGGTTGCGTCCGTAGCACATGATGCAGACACCGCGCTTGGATTCGCAGGTGAGCACTGAGCGAATCTTGACACGCTCGATGCCGGCAGCCTGGATCGCAATCGCAAGGTCTTCGGTGATCTCGCTATTCACGTCGACAATCACGTTGCCTTCGTAGTCCTTGATCTTCTCGAGTGACACACGGCCAACAATTCGGTCGCGCAGCGGCTCGATGATCTCGCCCGATTCCACAATGGAACCGACGTAGATGCCATCGAGCGTTCCGCAATCCTGCTCGGAGACGATCACGTCTTGTGCCACGTCGACCAGACGACGCGTGAGGTAGCCGGAGTCGGCGGTCTTGAGCGCCGTATCTGCCAGTCCCTTACGCGCACCGTGCGTCGAGATGAAGTACTGCAGCACGTTCAAGCCTTCGCGGAAGTTCGCCGTAATTGGCGTCTCGATGATTTCGCCCGAGGGCTTGGCCATCAGTCCACGCATGCCGGAGAGCTGACGAATCTGCTGCTTCGATCCACGAGCGCCGGAGTCGGCCATGACGTAGATCGGATTGATCGCGCCAGCCTTGTCCTGCTGCTTGAGCACGTCGAACATCTCATCGGCAACCTTCTCCGTAATGCCCGACCAGATTTCGATGACCTTGTTGTAGCGCTCGCCGTTGGTGATGGCGCCGTCCAGATATTGCTGCTGAACGTCGATCACGCGCTTCTCGGCGTCTTTCACCAGCGTGTACTTGTCGTCGGGGATGACCATGTCATCGATGCCGATCGACAGTCCGGCGCGCGTGGCGTAAGTGAAGCCAAGCTGCTTGATGCCATCGAGCATCTTGACGGTCGTCTCAAGGCCAAAGCGCAGGTACGCGAAGTTAACGAGCTGTCCGATACCCTTCTTCTTGAGCAGTCCGTTAATGTACGGCATGCCCTTCGGAAGCGAGTCGTTCAAGATTACGCGACCGACAGTCGTGTTCAGATATTGCCGCTCGTAGTTCGTTGGTTCGGTGTGAAGGATGTCCTGATCGTCGTAGGCATTGGTCAGGTCCACAACCTCGCCGCTGTAACGCAGGCGGATCGGACTGAGCGTCTCCACCTGCCTGGCTTCGAGCGCGAGCAACACGTCTTCGACGGTCGCGAACGCACGGCCTTCACCCTTGGCTCCGGGCCGGCCTTTGGTCAGGTAGTACAGACCAAGCACCATATCCTGAGTGGGAACGGTAATCGGCTGTCCCGATGCGGGCGACAGGATGTTGTGCGATGCCAGCATCAGAACGCTGGCTTCAACCTGGGCTTCCGGAGAGAGCGGAATGTGAACCGCCATCTGGTCGCCGTCGAAGTCGGCGTTGAACGCTGTGCAGACCAGCGGGTGAATCTTGATGGCCTTGCCTTCCACCAGAACCGGCTCGAAAGCCTGAATGCCAAGGCGGTGGAGCGTGGGAGCGCGGTTCAAGAGCACCGGGTGATCCTTAATCACCTCTTCGAGGATGTCCCATACCGCCGGTTCCTGCTGCTCGACCATTTCTTTCGCCTGCTTGATGGTCGTGCACTGTCCGGTCTGCTCCAGCCGGTGATAGATGAACGGCTTGAATAGCTCGAGCGCCATCTTCTTCGGCAAGCCGCACTGATGGAGTTTCAATTCGGGACCGACAACGATCACCGAACGTCCCGAGTAGTCGACGCGCTTTCCGAGCAGGTTCTGGCGGAACCGTCCCTGCTTGCCCTTCAGAGTGTCTGAAAGCGATTTCAGCGGACGATTGTTCGCTCCGCGCAGCACGCGGCCGCGGCGGCCATTGTCGAACAGCGCGTCTACCGCTTCCTGGAGCATGCGCTTTTCGTTGCGCACGATCACTTCAGGAGCGTGGAGGTCCATCAGCTTCTTCAGACGGTTGTTGCGATTGATAACGCGGCGATAGAGATCGTTCAGATCAGAAGTCGCAAAACGTCCGCCATCCAGCGGCACCAAGGGACGCAGCTCCGGCGGAATCACCGGGATCACGTCGAGAATCATCCACTGAGGCTTGTTTCCAGACTTGCGGAACGCCTCGACAACCTTCAGCCGCTTCGCATATTTGAGCCTCTTCTGAAGAGAAGTCTCGTGCTTCATCTTCTCGCGCAGCTCGGTCGAGAGTTCCTCGACCTCGACGCGCTTGAGCAGTTCCTTGATCGATTCTGCGCCCATCATGGCCTTGAAGCCGGTGGCGCGGAATTGCTGATCGAGTTCGCGAAACTTGGTCTCTTCCTTGATGACCTCGCCTTCCTTCACGGGAGCGTCACCAGGATCAAGTACTACGTACGACTCGAAGTAGAGAACCGATTCGAGTTCGCGCAGCGAGATATCAAGCAAGTGGCCGATACGCGAAGGCAGGCCCTTGAAGAACCAGACATGCGAGCACGGCGATGCGAGCTCGATATGTCCAAGCCGCTCGCGGCGAACTTTGGAGAGCGTAACTTCAACACCGCACTTGTCGCAGATCACTCCGCGGTGCTTCATGCGCTTGTACTTGCCGCAGAGACACTCCCAATCGGTTACAGGACCAAAGATGCGGGCGCAGAAAAGACCATCACGCTCCGGCTTGAACGTGCGGTAGTTAATGGTTTCCGGTTTTGTGACCTCGCCGTGCGACCAGCTGCGGATACGCTCTGGCGAGGCCAGGGAAATCCGGATGCTGTCGAAGTCAGTGATATTGTTGCCGAGATCGAACGGGCTCGAACGGTACAAAGTGTCCTCCGTTTCGTTGTGCCATTCCCAATTCGGAATGACAGAAGAACCGAGTTGTGGCACGCCAGAGCATGCCGTATGTATTTCTTAAAACTGCATTCCGGGCGCCGGGCGAGGGCGCCCGGCGCTCCGTTTAGTCTGCCGCTGCCGCTGCCAAAGCCGGACGCTCTTTCGCCTTGATCAGCTCCACGTCCAGGCACAGCGACTGCAATTCGCGAATCAAAACATTGAACGACTCAGGCACGCCAGGCTCAATTGCGGCTTCACCCTTGACGATGGCTTCGTAAATCTTGGTACGGCCATAGACGTCGTCGGACTTCGCCGTGAGCAACTCCTGCAGGATGTAAGCCGCGCCGTAAGCTTCGAGCGCCCAGACTTCCATTTCTCCGAAGCGCTGTCCGCCGAACTGTGCTTTACCACCCAGCGGCTGCTGCGTAATCAGCGAGTACGGACCGATCGAGCGTGCGTGAATCTTGTCATCGACCAAGTGCGACAGTTTGAGCATGTAGATATAGCCAACCGTTACCGGCTGCTCGAACTTGTCACCTGTCATGCCGTCGAACAATTCGGTCTTGCCTGAGGTCGGCAGGCCCGATTGATCGAGCAGCGACTTGATTTCCTTTTCCGTTGCGCCGTCGAATACCGGCGTTCCGAAGAAGACGCCCTTCTCCATTCCCTGCGCCACCGAGAGCAGCGTGTCGTCGTCGATATCGGCGATCGACTTCAAGTACGGTGTGTCTTTAAAGATCTGCCGCAGTTCGCGACGCAGCGTCTCTTCGCGCGAGTTTTCCGAGAGCAGCTTCGAGATGCGCTTGCCCAGGTCGTGACCGGCCCAGCCAAGGTGCGTCTCCAGGATCTGACCTACGTTCATACGGGACGGGACGCCCAGCGGATTGAGAACGATCTCAACCGGCGTTCCATCCTGCAGATACGGCATGTCCTCTTCCGGCAGAATGCGTGCGATGACGCCTTTGTTTCCGTGGCGTCCGGCCATCTTGTCGCCGACCGAGAGCTTGCGCTTCATGGCGATGTAAACCTTCACCAGCTTGATCACGCCCGGTGGAAGCTCGTCGCCCTTCTGCAGTTTCGAGATCTTCTCGTTGACGATCTTGCGCAGAACATCGATCTGGCGCGAGGTCATCTCTTCGATCTCGTCGATCTGCTCGTTGACGCGCGGATCCTTGTTGTCGTACTTGATGCGCTTCAAGTTGCGCGTCGAAATACGCTCAATGGTTTCGCGGTCGAGAATCGCGCCCTTAGTCAGCAGGCGCTTGTTGGTACGCTCGTCGTGCAGGTCGGCCTGCACTTCCTTGCTGCCAAGAATGTTGTCGAGACGCTTGAGCCGCTCGTCGGTAAGAATTCGAATCTCGTCCGCGAGGTTCTTCTCCAGCTTCTCGATTTGCGTGGCTTCGATCGCCTTCGCGCGCTCGTCTTTTTCCTGCCCCTTGCGCGAGAAGATTTTCACGTCGACAACCGTGCCTTCGATTCCAGGAGGGCAGGTGAGCGACGCATCACGAACGTCTCCGGCTTTTTCGCCGAAGATCGCGCGCAGCAGTTTCTCTTCCGGTGTGAGCTGAGTCTCGCCCTTCGGAGTGACTTTGCCCACAAGGATGTCGCCGGCGTGTACGGATGCGCCGATGCGGATGACTCCGCTCTCGTCGAGATCACGCAACGCCGATTCCGAGACGTTCGGGATGTCGCGCGTGATTTCTTCCGGACCTAGCTTCGTATCGCGAGCTTCGATCTCGAACTCCTCGATGTGCACCGACGTGTAATAGTCGTCTCGCACCAGCTTCTCCGAGACGAGGATCGCGTCTTCGAAGTTGTAACCGCGCCATGGCATGAAGGCGACCAGGACGTTTCGTCCGAGCGCCAGCTCGCCCATATCGGTGCAGGGACCATCGGCAATTACCTGTCCCTTCACCACGCGATCACCCTTGCGAACGATCGGCTTCTGGGAGATGCAAGTGTTCTGGTTGGAACGCTTGAATTTGATGAGCTGATAAATGTCGCTTCCGACTTCACGCGACAACTGCGTGGGATGGTGCTCACCCTCGACGCGCACGATAATGCGCTCGGAGTCCACCGAGTCCACAATGCCATTGCGCCGGGCGAGAACAACAGCTCCGGAGTCACGAGCAGTTACGCCTTCCATTCCGGTTCCGACAATCGGAGCCTCTGCACGAAGCAGCGGCACAGACTGGCGTTGCATGTTCGCGCCCATCAATGCGCGGTTCGCGTCGTCGTGCTCGAGGAATGGAACCAGCGAGGCTGCGACAGAAACAAGCTGCTTCGGGCTCACGTCGATGTAATCGACCTCATCGCGCGGAACCAAGACGAAGTTGCCGGCCTTGCGGGCGTTGACCAGTTCGTTTACCAGGCGCCCTTTGTCGTCGAGTTCTACGTTGGCCTGCGCGATAACGTGACGGTCTTCTTCCCAGGCTGACAAATAGAAGGAGAATGGCTCGAAGTCCGCCGGCTTCTTGCGCTTCGACTTCAGCTCGTCATTGACCTTCTCCAGTTCGTGCAGTTCGACGTGGTCGCCCACGCGATGTTCGCTGTCTCCGCTGTTCATTACTTGGACAAAGTCCTGAACGCGCGATCCCTTTACGCGGCGATAAGGCGATTCGATAAATCCGTAATCGTTGATACGCGCGTAGCACGAGAGCGAGGAAATCAGACCGATGTTTGGACCTTCTGGCGTCTCGATCGGGCAGATGCGTCCGTAGTGCGTCGGATGAACGTCGCGAACTTCGAACCCAGCTCGTTCGCGCGACAGGCCACCCGGCCCAAGCGCCGAGAGACGCCGCTTGTGCGTGATCTCGGAGAGCGGGTTGGTTTGATCCATGAATTGCGAGAGCTGCGACGATCCGAAGAATTCGCGGATTGCAGCCATCACCGGCTTCGCATTCACCAGATCGTGCGGCATGGCCGTCGACATTTCCTGGTAGACGCTCATCTTTTCCTTGATGGCGCGCTCCATGCGGACGAGGCCAATGCGGAACTGGTTCTCCATCAACTCTCCAACTGCTCGCACGCGGCGATTGCCGAGGTGATCGATGTCATCCACCAGGCCGATGCTGCGACGCAATTTGAGCAGGTAGCGAATGGTTGCGTAGAAATCTTCCGGCTCGAGCGTGCGGTGATCGAGCGAGGTGTGATCGTTCTTCTCGTACAGCTTGATGTTGAATTTCAAGCGGCCCACGCGCGAAAAGTCATACTTACGCGCATCGAAGAACATGCCATGGAAGAGCGATGTTGCTGTGTCGAGCGTCGGTGGATCGCCGGGGCGCAGCTTGCGGTAGATCTCGATCAGCGCTTCCTGCGGCGTCTTCACGGAATCGCGTCGCAGCGTGTTTGAAATCACGTTGCCCACATCGTCGCGCTCGGGGAAGAACAGATGCAGCTCTGTGATGCCTGCATCAATCATCTTCGAGAGCTTGTCTGCCGTCAGCTCAGTGTTGGCTTCGAGCAGAACTTCACCGGTGCTGGTATCGACTACATCGGCAGCGGTGAATGCGCCCTCGAGATCGGTGGTGTCGATTTCGATCTCGGTGATCTTCGCCTTCTGAATTTCCTTCAGGACCGAGGGAGAAATCTTTCGTCCGGAGTGAGCAACTTCTTCTCCGCCCTTGGTCTTAATGCTGTGGGCTAGCTTCAGGCCCAGCAGGTTGGTCGGACGCTCGATGTTCGGCTCCAGCGTCCAGTAAATCTTCTTCTCGCGGACCGCGATCTTGTCGACCGTGTAGAACGTACGGAGAATGTCTTCATCGGAGCGCAGGCCGAGGGCGCGCAGGAAGATTGTGCCCAGGAATTTGCGCTTGCGATCGATGCGCACATACAGCGTGTTCTTCTGGTCGTACTCGAATTCAACCCATGAACCGCGATACGGAATGATCTTGCCGAGGAAGTAAGTGCGGTTGTTGGCGGTCTCGAAGAAGACGCCAGGCGAGCGGTGCAACTGGCTGACGATTACACGCTCGGTGCCGTTGATGATGAATGTCCCATTCTGGGTCATCAATGGGATGTCACCGAAGAAGACTTCCTGCTCCTTGATGTCGCGAATGCTCTTGGCGCCGGTTTCAGCGTCTTTGTCGAAAATGGTGAGGCGAATCGTGACCTTGAGCGGAGCGGAGTACGTCATACCTCGCTCTTCGCACTCGTTTACGTCGTACTTGAGCTGCAAGCCGACCGGGTCACCGCACTTGTTGCAAAAGTCCGGAGTGTTGGCGTTGTAGGTGCCGCACTTTCCGCAAAGCACTTCGCCCGGATGAAATGGATCGGTGATGACCGTGGCTCCGCAATTCCGGCAGGTCGTGCGAAGGTGATGGAGACCTTTGAGGTGTCCGCATTTGCACTCCCAGTTGCCGATGGCGTAGTCAACGAATTCAAGCTGCGACACGTTGCGAAAGTCCGAAATCGGGAACACGGACTGGAAGACGGACTGAAGTCCGCTATCGTCACGCTCGCTTGGCAGCTTGTCCATTTGCAGAAAGCGATCATACGAACGCTTCTGCACTTCGATCAGATTTGGAATCTGGATCGTCGCTGGAATTTTGCTGAAATCAAGACGAGTGCGACGGGCACGGTGGTTATTATTCGGCATGTGACTCCTAGATCTGTTGAATGACCTGCGTCTCCGCAGTCACCCGGCTGGCACTTCGCGATTGCCGCGAGCGTCAGCTCACCTTGAATGTTGCGTATCAGTCGCTGGGGCGGGATTGACGCAGGCAATCAGCTCGCGTCAAGATGCATCAAATCGTTTTACTTCCTCGACTGGCCCGCTCCTCAATCGCCAGCGAGAAAAAAATCATTTTGAAAACCGAGGAAATTGAGCTATATAGGAGCGGAGCAGCACACAGACACGAAAGCACCTACGCAAGAGCAAAGCTCTGCGCAGGCGCCGTAACAGCGCAAAAAATATTGTGGTTTGTCAGTTTCCCGCGCCAGTTCTTAAGGCCTGTGTGAAGTCCGCCGCCGCGAACTCTATCCCATGAGGCACTCTCGACAGCGGACCCTTATGCCACGCTGTCGGCACCTCTGATCAAATCCGAATTCTGCCTCGAATCAACACATTATAGCTGATACCACCCACTGCTTGGCAAGTGTGGGCATAAACGTGCTTGTTCGAGGACAAGATAAGGAGAAAATCTGGCGAAGACGGATCGCCTCCCGCCTTCGCCGAAAAACCTTACAACCATTGATGCCGCCACTGGCACTTTCGATTCAAAGCGCTTCAGGCACACCACTTGCGCCGCTTCAGGCGCAATGACTATTTGACTTCGACTGTAGCGCCAGCGTCCGTGAACTTTTTCTTGATGTTCTCGGCTTCTTCTTTGTTGACGCCTTCCTTGATCGGCTTCGGAGCGCCGTCAACCAGGTCCTTAGCCTCTTTCAGGCCGAGGCTGGTGACTTCGCGTACAGCCTTGATGACATTGATCTTATTGGCGCCAACACCGGTGAGAACGACGGTAAATTCCGTCTTCTCTTCCGGAGCCGCCGCAGCTGCCGCCGCGCCGGCACCGCCAGCCACTACAACTGGAGCAGCAGCCGCAGCCGAAACGCCGAGGCGAGCTTCCAGTTTCTTTACGAGCGACGCCGCATCGAGCAGCGACAGCCCAACAATCTGATCTTCCAACGCTTGAATATCCGCCATGTTCAATCTCCTCGAATTCCTAAAAACTGTAATTTCCAAATCGGGTGATCGGGTCATCGGGTGATCGGGCGAAGTAAAACCGCTCCAAGGCACCGCTCGACTAGTCTCCCGCTACTACTGCTCGTCGGCTCTCGCCGAGGAGTTGCCAATCGCATTCAGGTTTCCGGTGTGCCCCAGACTGAGCACCCTGAATCCGATGGCGAAAATTCTGTTTCTGCACGAATGGCCTGGGAGGGCGAAGCTACTTCACCCGATCACCCGATGGCCCGATCACCCGATTTTCGGGCAACCGTTATTCGGCAAACTTTTTCTGCTCGACGCCCTGATTGACCACGACAGCCAGGTTGCGTCCGACGGCATTCATTGCCGTAACCAGACGTTGAGCCGGAGCGCTAATGAGGAACAGCAATTTCGAATAAAGCTCCTCTTTGCCTGGCATCGTCGCCAAGGCTTTGACTTCGTTGATGGAAATTACTTTTCCCTCAACGACGCCAAGCTTGAAGGTGAATTCTGGATTGTCGGAAACATACTTCGTGAGCGCCTTGGCCAAGGCCACAGGGTCACCGGTTGTGTAAGCAATCGAGCTGACGCCCTTCAAACTCTTGAGCGCCTCTTCAACCGCAGTACCCTGCGCAGCACGCTTTGCCAGCGTGTTCTTCACCACCTGGTACTTGCCGCCTGCGATACGCACCGTCTTTCGCAACTCGAAATCCTGCGCGACGGTCAGCTTGCCAAAGGTACCGACAATCATGCTGTTGACCTGCTTCAGGTCGGCAGCAAGCTTCTCAACTTGTTCTGACTTCTTCGCTCTTGTAACAGCCATCTGAAATCCTTTTCAGCATCTGCGCCGGACATTCCGCGGCGCGATGTATTCAGCTCCGAAGCCACGCAGCTTCGAAGCTACTCCTTACGCTTTTGCGGCGGCCTCAAGCGGGCCCGAATCGATTGAGATTCCAGGACCCATCGTGGAAGACAGCGTCACGCCTTTGATGTACTTCCCTTTTGCCGCAGCCGGTTTCGCACGGATTACGCTCGAGATAACGGTGGCGGCGTTTTCGATCAGCTTCTTAGGCTCAAAGCTGATCTTCCCGACAGGAACATGAATCAGAGCGGTTTTATCGGTTCGGAATTCGACTTTGCCGGCCTTGATTTCCTTTACGGCGGCAGCTACGTCAAAAGTCACTGTTCCCGTTTTGGGATTCGGCATGAGGCCACGCGGACCGAGCACTTTTCCCAGGCGTCCGACAGACTTCATCGTGTCAGGGGTTGCGATTACCGCGTCATAGTCGGTCCAGTTTTCCTTCTGTATCTTCTCGACCATCTCTTCGCCGCCGACGATATCCGCACCTGCCGCTTCGGCTTCGCGCTGCTTCTCGCCCGTGGCGATGACCAGCACCTTCTTCGATTTGCCGAGTCCGTGTGGAAGTACGACGGTGCCGCGAACCATCTGGTCGGCATGCTTGGGATCGACGCCCAGGCGCATGGTCACTTCGACGGTCTCGTCGAACTTTGCGAACTTAACTTTTTGAAGGAGGGGCACCGCTTCGTCGAGCTTGTAAGGACGGGGCTCGACAGCCGCGCGGGCCTTGGAGATGTTCTTTCCTGCTTTACTCATTTTTCCTGTCTCCCACCGCACATGCGTTGTTCTGCAAGGCCGTAGTGTTTGCGACGGTAGCTGTCCGCCGCGGCGGACAGCTACGAAGCTTCTATGCTACCACTTCGATGCCCATCGAGCGGGCAGTACCCTTTATGCTCTTGACCGCTGCATCAAGACTGGCGGCATTCAGATCGGGCATCTTCTGCTTGGCGATGTCCGACACCTGTTTTTCGGTCACCTTGCCAACCTTGTCCTTGTTTGGTGCCCCAGAGCCCTTCGCCACAGCAGCGGCTCGCTTCAACAACACCGACGCGGGTGGCGTCTTGGTAATGAAGGTAAACGACCGATCCGTGTAGACCGTAATGACTACCGGAATGATCAACCCTTCCTGATCCTTGCCGCTGGTCTTGGCATTGAACTGCTTGCAAAACTCCATGATGTTGATCTGCGCCTGACCGAGCGCGGGGCCAACCGGCGGAGCAGGAGTAGCCTTGCCCGCAGCGATCTGGAGCTTTACTTGTGTCTGTACTTTTTTTGGCGGAGCCATGATTCAAATTCTCGCTTCTTCGAAATTCTAGTTTTGCAATCTTTCTCGACTTCAAATGATGTTTCGTTGATCGGGTGATTGCGTGATCACCCGATTATTATGCCACTTTCTCAACCTGCCCAAACTCAAGTTCCACAGGCGTCGCCCGACCGAAGATGGTGACCATGATTTTCAGGGTTTCACGGTCCTCGTTCACCTCGTCAACAACTCCATTGAAGTTTGCGAACGGGCCATCAGTAATACGCACCGATTCGTTCTTCTCGAACTTGACTTTGAGCCGTGGCTTGTCCTTCCCGACGTTTACGCGATAGACGATCTGGTTTACTTCGTCGTCCGATAACGGCGTAGGATCGTTCGCCGTTCCCACAAATCCTGTGACTTTAGGTGTGGACTTCACTACTTGCCAAACGTGATCGCCCTCTCCGCCCGTGCCGCCTGCCCTGAATCCGGTGAGATCCATCTCAACCAGCACATAGCCGGGATAGAACATGCGTTCACTGGTGTACTTCTTGCCGTTGCGAACTTCTGTGACGGCCTCGGTGGGAATCAGCACGCGACCGATCTTCTCTTGCAACCCAAATGCCTGAATGCGCGATTCGAGCGACTCTTTTACTTTGCGCTCAAACCCCGAATAAGCATGAATGATGTACCACTTCATGTTGGGATTGCGGGGTTGCTCGGACGCCTGCGCACCGTCAATCGGCGGTGCCGCTTCCACTGTTGCTTCGTTCTTGATTTCTTCTGCCATCATAAATTCCAGCCGATGCTCCGGGCCGGCACCTTTACATTCCTATCGGACAAGCTTCAACAAGTGGCTCAGTCCGAACTCGATCATCTTGTCGACCACTTCGAAATAAGCCGCAAAGACGAAGACAGTAATAATGACGACTGTGGTCGTCGCTTGAACTTCCTTGCGCCCTGGGTAGTTAACCTTCTTCATCTCACCGCGGACTTCTTCAAGAAAGTCCTTGGTGCGGTCAGGCCATGCCTTTAGCCGTTGGCCAAGATTGTCGTCGTCCGGCAACGCAGTGGCTTTCACTCGCTTAATCTCCGTACTACCCACGTGATACCTGCTTCCTTCTTCGCGCTACAACAAAATCTCTGGCAGGGGCGGAGGGATTCGAACCCCCAAGTCCGGTTTTGGAGACCGGCAGTTTAACCGTTGAGCTTACGCCCCTCCAACACAAGCAATCAGGACTCGGCTATCGGCATTCAGCCAACTACAGTATCTCAAATGGCTGAGTGCTGACGGCTGACTACTTGGTCTCTTTATGCGACGTGTGCTTGCGGCAGAACTTGCAAAACTTGTTGTACTCGAGACGTCCGGTGGTCGTCTTCTTGTTCTTGGTGGTCGAGTAGTTACGGTTCTTGCAATCACTGCACTGCAACGTAATGATTTCTCTCATGATCCTATTTCACATTCTCCAACTCTTGCAGAGTCGGTACTAATTCCTGCACTTCGAATCCACGCGATGCGAAGACCAGTGCAAACAACATCTTAAGGCGGCGCGAATCGTCGATCCTGCTGCCCGGAGCAAGAACCAGTTTGCGGACTTGCTCGCCCTCATCAGTTCGGAGGACAAACAGCGCCAACTCAGCCTGATCTTCCTTCCGCGACTCCCAGCCAACAAACCTTGCCAGATACTCGTCTGTTCCGCAGGCGACCTTCATGTCATACAGATTCGCCTGCAGCTTCGAAAGATCGAACGCCGAGAAGTTCTGCTGCTTTAGGACTTTAGCCACAATCTGTTCCGGCTACGCCAGGATTTCGCTAATCGTGCCTGCGCCCACCGTGCGTCCACCCTCGCGGATCGCGAAGCGCAAGCCTTTCTCCATCGCCACCGGCGTGATCAGCTCAATCGTCAGCGCCACGTTGTCTCCCGGCATTACCATCTCCGTGCCTGCTGGAAGTTCCGCTACGCCGGTCACGTCCGTCGTTCTGAAGTAGAACTGCGGACGATAGCCCTTGAAGAACGGAGTATGCCGTCCGCCCTCTTCCTTGGTCAGCACGTAGATCTCG